>NZ_JABERK010000013.1:0-77480 GCF_013004315.1 Acinetobacter sp. ANC 5378 | reverse complement strand
GTGACAAAACCTGAATCCTGGTCGTTAAAGTGTTTGTTTGCACTCATATTTTAACTGTTCGGACTCAGGTTTTTTTATTTAAATCAAACTATGGGACAGCAGTGGCTTCGGCTTCCTTTTTTATGTCTTAAGTTTATTTGCCAAGTCATTAATAACTGCTTGTACAACCAACCAAGAAATATTTGTTGTATCTTCATCTGGCTTAAATCTATACATCATTTGCTCATAGGGATGAATTAGATTTCGAAAGTCTCGTAAAGAATGTGAATATTTTTTAACATCAATTCCTATCCAATCAAGCTGATGGGCTACATCTATCATTTCTGCTAACTTCCCATTCAGCAAAATTTTTTATTTTGTCATTCTTATCCTTTGGAGCATTCTTAGCTTGATTACCTTCTTTCATATTTTTTTGAAAAACACCCAAGAGTACTCCCTCAAGAATACTACCCATTAAAATTATAGATGCTAAATATGCCTTTGACTCTATACATTTTTGAGTTTCATTTCATCTATTTTGAAGAATTTCGCCTACACCTACGTCCAAACCCAGTGCAAGAAAATCAGGTGCAGGTAATGGTTTTAGTTCTCTTTCCTTTTCTAATTTGCTTTCATTAAAATCTCTTTGAATCTTTCTAAACTTAGGAGAAATTTCATCTAAATAGATTTCAAACCCTTCCACATACAAAATTGAATTAAGAACATTCAGGGCTTTATAAATTTTAACTTTGTCCCCGCCATACTCTTTAGGAGATACTAACCTTCTTAAAACATCTGCTAATTGATTTTTATCTAAACTATTTAATTTTTCAAATACCCATTTAGCACGTGTTGAACCATCATGATTAAATGGCAATCCAACTCGATAAAAGAAGCTAGTTAGTTGAGAACTCGACCTACGTTGAGGATAAATTTCTTCATCTGTTCCACAAATAAACTCTGCTATTTGTTCCAATGTCTTTTGATCCATATCCCCACCATTTTAATATTTATTAGATTATCTTCTTTTATAAAAAAAGAGCGCCTAAGCGCCCTTCTTTTTGATATCAAAACTTAGTCTTCAGAATCTCTTAAATCAGATTCATTTTCAGATTCATCAGCAATGGTTTCATCATCAACCAAAATTTCAGAATCAATCAAAGCTTCAGCGGCAATCACTTCTTCGCCTTCAACTGCTTCAACAAACTCTTCTTCTTCAACGGCTTCTACAGAAACAACCCCAACCAAGACTTCTTCATTACCCAAACGGATTAGACGAACACCTTGCGCATTACGACCTGTAGTTGCAACTTCTGAAGCACGGGTACGAACTAGCGTACCGCCATCAGAAATCAACATCAGTTCTTTGCTTTCATCAATGGATACCGCACCGACCAACTCACCGTTACGTTCAGATGTTTTAATTGCAATCACACCTTTACCGCCACGTTTCTTGGTTGGGAAGTCGCCCACTGGAGTACGTTTACCATAACCGTTGGCACATGCACAAAGCACTTCACCCGTTTCTGGTACAACCACCAACGAAACGATACGGCTGATTAATGCCGAATCTGAACCATCTTCGTCATCAGACTCGATATCAGTTTCGTCATTTTCTTCAAGCTGCGCAGCTGCACCAATGGTCACACGCATACCGCGTACACCTTTAGCAGAACGACCCATTGAACGAACGTCAGTTTCTGCGAAACGAATCGCCTTGCCTTCATTCGAGAACAACATGATTTGCTGTTCGCCATCGGTAATCGCAACGCCAATCAAGGTGTCATCGCCATTGAGTTCAATTGCACGTAAACCATTTGAACGAACATTACTAAACTGTTCAAGTTCTACACGTTTGATCGTACCGTACTCAGTCGCCATAAACACATAGAAGTTTTTACGAACCGCTTCGGCTTGCTGTGCAAAGTCAACAATGATTTCATCGTCTAGATCAGTCGCTGAAAGCTCAACACCCAATTGCTTCAATTGAACGCGTAATGCATCAGACAAGTCATCCGCACCATCTTCAAGTTCAGCAAGCGCCGCTTCTAACTCAGCATAATGTGAATTGATGATTTCATTTTCTTGCAGTTTCGCAGCATTGGTCTTAACGAATGCCTTGAAGTCGACCAGACGATCTTTAAATTTCTTCGGTGCATCAATCACCGGAAGAATCGCTGTAATCGTCTCATTGGCATCTAGCGGCAACAAGTTCACCATTGGGCGACCTTTTGCACCACGAGATGCTTGTGGCACTTCGTATACTTTCAGACGATAGACTTTACCGACATTAGTAAAGCATAAAACTGTCGCATGGTTCGATGTCACAATCAGATGCTGAATGTAATCATCAGTTTTCATTGATGTTGCAGACTTACCACGACCACCACGACGCTGAGCGGCATAGTCAGACAATGGTTGAGTTTTCGCATAACCTGTTTTAGAAACGGTCAGTACCATTTGCTCTTCAGGAATTAAATCTTCACGAGAGAAATCGATACGTGATTCAACAATGGCCGTTTTACGCGCATCGCCATATTGCTGAAGAATCAATGCAAGCTCTTCACGAATGACATTCATCAACAAATTGAAATCGTTAAGAATTGCAGTAAGTTCAGCAATTTGCGCTAGAATTTCAGAATATTCCGCATGTAACTTGTCTTGTTCAAGACCGGTTAAACGGTGTAAACGAAGTTCCATGATCGCATTAACTTGTGTTGGTGACAGACGGTAAATATTACCTTCCAGACCAAATGGTTTCGCTGGATCTTCGCCTTCAATTTCGTCAGGTCGTACCGATACTGAACCTGCTTTTTCAAGCAATGCAACAACACCACCACCCGCCCATTCACCTGCTTGTAAACGCTCACGCGCTTCAGCCGGATTGGCAGAAGTTTTGATGGTTTCGATAATGGCATCAATATTTGCCAGAGCAACCGTCAAACCTTCCAAGATATGACCACGTTCACGTGCTTTACGTAACTCGTACATGGTACGACGTGTCACCACTTCTTGACGGTGACGAATAAACGCCGCAATGATGTCTTTCAAATTCATCAACTTCGGCTGGCCGTTGTCGAGGCAGACCATGTTGATGCTGAAAGAATTTTCAAGTTGCGTGTTCTGGAACAGGTTATTCACAATCACTTCAGCGTTTTCGCCACGCTTCAAGTCAATTGCAATACGCATCCCGTCTTTATCAGACTCGTCACGAAGTTCTGAGATCCCTTCAAGTTTTTTCTCTTTTACCAGTTCAGCAATACGTTCAATCGTTTTTGCTTTATTGACTTGGTAAGGAATTTCAGTGAATACGATAGTAATACGACCGTTTTTCGGATCTTCTTCGAAGTGATATTTACCACGAATATGCAAACGGCCTTTACCGGTACGGTAAGCATCCACAATTCCCGATTTACCGTAAATAATACCGCCTGTAGGGAAATCTGGACCAGAAATATGCTGCATCAAACCTTCGATGCTGATATTTGGATCATTGGCATAGGCAAGGCAGGCATTCACAACTTCAGTCATGTTGTGTGGCGCCATATTGGTCGCCATACCCACTGCAATACCGGTTACACCGTTAATCAGTAAGTTAGGAACACGGGTTGGCATGACCTGAGGAATACGCTCAGAGCCATCGTAGTTGTCTTCCCATTCGACTGTATCTTTTTCCAAGTCAGCCAAAAGTTCATGCGTGAGCTTACGCATACGAACTTCGGTATAACGCATTGCCGCAGCACTATCGCCATCTACAGAACCAAAGTTACCCTGACCATCGACCAATTGATAACGCAAGCTAAATTCTTGTGCCATACGTACAATGGTTTCGTAAACAGCTGAGTCACCATGCGGGTGATATTTACCGATTACGTCACCCACCACACGGGCAGACTTTTTATACGCTTTGTTGTAGTCATTGCCTAACTCGTGCATTGCGAAAAGCACACGACGATGAACTGGTTTTAAGCCATCTCTCACGTCTGGTAATGCACGAGAAACAATAACACTCATGGCATAGTCGAGATATGAGCTTTTGAGTTCATCCTCAATGGCAATCGGTCGGATTTCCGATAGGCTCATGCATACTCCTTATTACAAACAGTATTTGGAACTGCTCGTTTTATATAATCAATCTAGCAAAAAATTAACCCAAAATAAGCTGAGTTAAAGTCTAAATACAGCCGTAAATTATAGCATAAATTCTCTCGTTTTTGTCTCTTATAAGCCTTCTTAATCTTGTTAATTTTCTTCAATTTATCGTTTATTTTTTAATCTGTTTTAATTGTCGGCATTTTATGTGAATTAGTTCGTTTTTTCACTGACTTTAATTCAAATTTACACAACCAGGTACCTCAGAATCTTGCACAATTGAGCTGCTAATTTTGCGCTTTCATCTACATACAAAATCAATGACGAGTCACCTATCCGGAAACCCATCTGAACCCGATTGAAATGATACGTTTTAGATCTCTCTGAAAAGCCATAGAGCTCGCTCAAGCATTCAAATGAGCTTGTTGTTAATTCCATCCTGAAATGGCTTAATCAGCCCTGATTTCTTTGAGAAATTTTCAACAATAAAAAACGCCCCTGAGCAAAGCAGGAAAGCATTGCTTTCACTGCCTGCGCAAGAGCGTCTTTCTGAACTGGATTCAGGAATTAGATTTTAGAAACCAATTCAGGAATAACCGTGTTCAAGTCACCGACTAACCAGTAGTCAGCTACTGCATTAATTGGCGCTTCTTCATCTTTATTGATCGCAACGATCACTTTAGAATCTTTCATTCCCGCCAAATGCTGAATCGCACCAGAAATACCGACAGCGATGTACAGGTCAGGTGCAACGATTTTACCTGTTTGACCCACTTGCATGTCGTTTGGTACGAAGCCAGCGTCAACTGCAGCACGTGAAGCACCTTGAGCAGCGCCAAGCTTGTCAGCCAATGGATCAAGTACAGTGTGATAGTTTTCACCCGAACCCACACCACGACCACCAGAAACCACAATACGTGCCGCGGTGAGTTCAGGACGTTCAGATTTAACAATCTCTTCAGAAATAAACTTAGAGATACCAGCATCTTGAACATCAGCAACAGCTTCAACTGCTGCAGAACCGCCCGTAGTCGCTACAGGATCAAATGCAGTACCACGAACCGTTGCAACAACGATAGATTCAGCAGATTCTACAGTTGCAATCGCGTTACCTGCATAGATTGGACGTTTGAAAGTTTTAGGGCTTTCAACAGCAATGATGTCAGTGATCATGCTAACGTCTAAAAGTGCAGCAGCACGTGGCAGTACGTTTTTGCCTGTCGTTGTAGAAGCAGCAAGAATATGTGAATAACCTTTGCCTAACTCGGCAACTAATTTTGCAACGTTTTCAGCCAATTGGTGTGCATAAGCCGCGTTGTCTGCAAGCAATACCTTGCTTACACCCGCAACTTGAGCCGCTTGGTCAGCAACTGCCTGAGCGCCAGAACCAGCAACCAATACAGTGATATCACCACCGATTTTTTGAGCTGCAGCAACAACGTTTAAAGTAGCAGCGTTTAGTGCTTTATTGTCGTGCTCAGCGATAACTAAAATACTCATGATTTTATCCTTCTGTATTAGATCACTTTCGCTTCGTTTTTAAGTTTTTCAACAAGCTCGTCAACAGATTTCACTTGTACGCCAGCTTTACGCTCTGCTGGTGGTTCAACTTTAACTGTTTTAAGTTTAGTCGTCGCTGAAACGCCATAATCTGCAGGAGACTTCATATCCAGCGGTTTTTTACGCGCTTTCATGATGTTTGGAAGAGCAGCATAACGTGGCTCGTTCAAACGCAAGTCAGTAGTGATAATTGCAGGAAGGTTCAATTCAACAGTTTGTAAACCACCATCAACTTCACGAGTGACTTGAACTTTGTCGCCAGCAACATTCACAACAGAAGCAAATGTACCTTGACCAGCACCCAATAAAGCAGCAAGCATCTGACCGACCTGATTCGAGTCGTCATCAATGGCTTGTTTACCAAGAAGGATCAATTCTGGTTTTTCTTGTTCTACAATACCTTTCAAGATTTTAGCCACTTCAAGTGCACCAATCTCATCAGCAGTTTCTACTAAGATACCGCGGTCAGCACCCAGCGCCATAGCAGAACGGATTTGTTCTTGCGCTTCTTTAGGACCGATAGAAACCACAACGATTTCTGAAACTGTTCCTTTTTCTTTTAGACGAACCGCTTCTTCCACTGCGATTTCACAGAATGGGTTGATCGACATTTTAACGTTAGTAAGGTCTACCCCACTATTGTCCGGTTTAACGCGAACTTTAACGTTGGCATCAACCACACGTTTTACAGCAACAAGAGCCTTCATGTAATCCTCGGCTGTTTTAGCAAAAGTAAATGTTGAGAAAAGTTAGAATAACTCTTCACTTAAAAATTTTTAGGTGCCCTATCTTGCAATGTGTATGGCATTTCGGTCAAGTCACAATTATCGAAAGAGCTGTAAAAATGCGTAAATTACTTGAACTAGGCGTTCATATTTTTTTGAAGTGTTTTTATTAAGATGAATTCGCTCAATATTTATTTATTTTTAAACATTGATTTTTATTATTTTTTTATCTAATTAACTTCATCAAAAGTTCTGATTTAACCCCTGTTTTCGATTATTTTTTAGCTCAAACAGCTTAGCCTTCTTGCACGAACGACAAAGTTGCGAACTGTCATTTAAGACAGATAAGAGGTTTTTCCCTGCTCTAACTGTAGCAAAAATGATCATTTTTTTAGAATAAACTTGTAATAAATTACTTTTAATTTGCAAATCTAGTTCTACTTAAAAAGCATGCCATCATGACATGCTTTTTATAGGCGTATTAATGAATGATGAGCCAGGTTGCAGCAAGCATTAACAAACCGCCAGAACCGCCATCAATCCATTTTTGTTTACGTTGATCGATCTGGGTTTTTTGGGTGATTTTGGCAAAAATCAAACTCAAACTGCAGTACACCACAAAGATCAATCCGATAAAAATAAACGACAAGATCAGACCTTGCGTCACAGTGTCTCCGGCTTTATTGATAAATTGCGGTAAAATTGCAAAGTAAATCAACATGCCTTTTGGGTTCAGCAAAGCTGTAAAAAAGCCTTTTTGAATCGGTGTCGATGTGCTTTTGTTTTCAATTGCCAATTTTTTATTGCTAAAAACCGACTTGATTAAACTAAAAGCCAAAAATAACAGGTAAGCAATCCCGAGCCAGCGAATGGTTTCAAATAATACCGGGAAGGAAACAATAATGGCTGCAATGCCTAAAGCCACCAAAACAGAATGCACTAAATATCCCAGACAAACACCGACCGTTGCCATCATGCCTGCTTTTGCATCTTTCCCCATCACTTGTGACAGGATAAACAACATATCTGGTCCAGGTGTAAAAATAAGCGGGATAACCGTTAAGGCGAAGAGTACAAATACAGACATTTCCTTTTCTCTTTCCATGTCTTGAAAGTGGAAATTAGTATCGAATAAATACCACAAAATAGGGTTTCAAATTATTCTATAATTATGATTATTTTTCGAATTATATTCTAATCTATGAAACTATCTTCTAAGTATATTTCAGTAAAGCTTGATCGCACCGATAAAAATATCATTCGTGCACTGCAAAATAATGGTCGCATGCAAAATAACGATCTGGCCCGTGAAATTGGGCTGTCACCATCTTCCTGTTTGCGTCGGGTGAAATTGCTCGAAGAAGCCGGTGTCATTCAGAACTACACCACTGTGGTTGACCCACAAAAAATTGGTTTACAACTCATTCTGTTTTCACGCATTTGGCTGGTCGGTCAGGATGCCGAAACGATCGACTGCTTTATTGAGGCGATGAAAGAACTGCCTCAAGTGATGGAGTGTTATATTATTTTAGGTGAATGTGATGCCATGCTAAAAGTGGTGGTACCCGACCTGGAAAGTTATCGTAAGTTTCAGTCCACGCATTTAACCAAGAAAAATGGCATTACCAGTGTCAAAACGGATTTACCCAGTCAGATTATTAAACAGAGTTTCCAACTTCCACTGGATGATCTTTAGGACAGCATGATGAGTATACAGCTTGAGACATCGCGTTTAATTTTAAGACCATGGAAAGAGTCTGATCTCAAGCCGTTTTATGCATTGAACGCTAACACTGAAGTGATGCGTTATTTTCCCCATTGTTTAACTCGGGAACAAAGTAATGCGCTAGCGCATAAGTTTCAAAGAATGATCGAAACTCAAGGCTGGGGTTTCTGGGCAGTCGAATTAAAACATGGTGGAGATTTTATTGGCTTCACAGGATTAAATACCCAGCCCAGTCAATTTACCTTTTCGCCCTGTACCGAAATCGCTTGGCGACTTGAACAGAAATATTGGGGCAATGGTTTTGCGACCGAAGCTGCAACTGCTTGTTTAAAATTTGCTTTTGATTCACTCAAGCTAAACCAAGTGGTTGCATTCACTGCAGTACAAAACACAAAATTCCAAGCCGTTATGCAACGTTTAGGCATGCAATTTAAAGACTACTTCAATCACCCTGCTTTAGATAACAGTAGTCCCTTGCAAAGACATGTACTTTATCAAATAGATGCTGCTCAATTTAGGAAGACTAAAACCACCCATTAAACATGATAATGTTGTAAAAAATCACGGTGAATATGGCTTAAATCAATCAGGTCATATTCCTGAAGATTAAATATTTCCCAAACTTCCAAAAAGTCTTGTTTTAAGTCAACATCCGCCGTAGCAATCGGTCGTTGCTGCCACTGCAAGTCTGAAATCCAGATATAGCCTTGTTGCGTCTCTGTATTGACTGCTTGTACCTTACCTTCAGCATTGATGCCTTGGACATGGGTATTTTCCGGTAAAGATGGCTCAATAGTGGGCAAACTTATTTCAACAAAATGCTTGACCTGACGCAGACCATAGCCTGCAAAAATCTCTTTTTGCTCAGTACTCAATCGGTCATATTTTTCTTGAATATCTGCCATCATTGTTTTCCCTATCATTTTTGACTTCCAAACTTTGTGTAACATCTAGTGAAACAACAAATTATTTCATTACCTAGCATTATTCATGCCACCTATTTCATGTTTATAGTTGATTTTTATACCTGATAAATTGGCTTTTTATTATTCTACAATAGTTTAAAATGCCAGTAATATTGCGCAATATTACCGCTAGATTTATTTAAGTTTCATTAATTTATGTTCTTTTACTGAAAAAATTCAGAATCATTTTGAGACAAAATTTAGATCTCTTTAGATATCTACTCCGATTTTTTCAATTGTGCCCGTGGATGCGCCTGATCATAGACCTGTGCCAAATGATCAAAATCAACGTGGGTATAGATTTGCGTTGTGGTTAAATTGCTATGCCCCAACATTTCTTGAACCGCGCGCAAATCTCCACTGTTCGACAACATATGACTGGCAAAACAATGACGCAATAAATGCGGATGCAAATCAACATTTACCCCTGCACGTTGCGCCTGTAATTTAACCCGATTTTCAATTTGTCGTGCTCCGAGCGGATTACCCTTTTGGGTAATAAACACATTCGCATCGGGAACAAAGTCACCATTCCATAACGGATAAACTTGCAGCCACAACATCACCGCATCTTTGGCTTTAGAACCAAAAGGCACCACACGCGTTTTATTGCCTTTACCGGTGATGCGTAACAACTGCCGATTAAAATCGATATCCTTAATGCGTAAGCCTTGTACTTCTGCCAGTCGCAGACCACTAGAATAAAGCAATTCCAAGATCGCTTTATCGCGTAACCACATTTGTTGTTCGACCGGTTTTTCAGGTTTAGGCTGATCTAAAATTTGATTAACGGTTTCAATATCCACCATCCCGGGAAGCGGTCTAGGCAGGCGCTTTAACTGAAAATCATCCGCTGGATTAAAAGCCAGATATTGCCCTTGCTCAGCCCATTTCATAAATTGACGAATGGAAGATAAAAGCCGTTGCAAACTGCTGGAACTCAATTGCTGCTGTTCAACTTTTTGTGCCAGATATTCACGCAGATCGGTCGATTCCACATCCGCTAAGTTGAGTTTTTTGATTTCACAAAAATTTAAAAAATCCGAGACATCACGTTCATAGGCCTGCAAAGTATGTTTGGACTGATTTTGAACTTCCCGTTCTTTTAACCACATCAGCAATAAATCAGCAGGAGAACGTATCTGCAGCTCTGGATCAATCACGTTTTTTCTCACTGTATTTAATGGGCGCTCTCAACGCGATATATTATTCATGTTTAACCAGATTAGATTCAATAATCAAGCACACCCTAGGATACGCCCTTTCTTTTCATTGTATCTATTTGATTTCAACTTGCACAATCCATGATTCCACAGATAAAAAAGCACCATCATGATGACAGTGCTTTTTCAGTCAAACCATGCTTTTTATTGCTGGTAAAAACTTAAATCGATACGGCCTTCATAGACATTTGCAGTTGGACCGGTCATCCAAACCACATCTCCTTCACGCCATTCGATTTGAAGTTTACCACCGGCAAGTTCAATTTCTACCGCATTTGCAAGTAGACCACGGCGCATACCTGAAACCGCAGCTGCACAAGCACCCGTGCCACATGCCAGCGTTTCGCCTACACCACGTTCAAACACACGTAAACGCGCATGATTTTCATCAATGATTTGCATAAAACCGGCATTGACGCGTTGTGGAAAACGCTCATGCGACTCAATTTGAGGCCCCATGCCAGCAACATCAGCCGTAAGCACATCCGGAACAATGGTCACCGCGTGCGGATTACCCATGTTCACCACATCAATGATAATACTTTCATCATTGGCTAAGGCTAAGCTGTATAGGTTTTCAGGCTCATCAGCAAGGAATGGAATCTGGTTCGGCAAGAATTTTGGATAGCCCATATTCACGCGAACCCAACCATTTTGACCCAGTTCTGGCTCAACAATACCGGCTTTGGTTTGCACTTTAATTTTGGTTTTTGTGGTCAATCGACGTTCATGCACAAAACGGGCAAAACAACGAACCCCATTGCCACATTGCTCAACTTCCGAACCATCGGCATTAAAGATACGATATTTAAAATCGACATTTGGAAGATCTGGCGGTTCAACAATTAATAATTGATCGAAACCAATCCCGAAATGACGGTCAGCCAAACGCTGAATGGTCATGGTATCCAGATAAGCGCGCTGGCTGATCAGATCAACCACCATAAAGTCATTGCCCAGACCATGCATTTTAGTAAATTCTAAAAACATCTTGCATTACTCCTTAAGGCAATAAGCGTTCTTTATCCCACAATGATTCAATGCTTTCACGCTCACGAATCAAGTGTGCCTGACCACCATCGACCATCACTTCAGCCGCACGACCACGGCTGTTGTAGTTCGAACTCATCACGAAACCGTATGCACCTGCACCCAATACGGCAAGTACATCATTTTCTTTCAGTGCAAGCTTGCGCTCTTTACCCAAGAAGTCACCCGTTTCACAGATTGCACCCACTACATCCCATTCTTTTGCTTCAACATCGCTACGCGGTGTCACTTCCTGAATATCCATCCAAGCTTCGTACAAAGCAGGACGAATCAGGTCATTCATAGCCGCATCAATAATGGCAAAGTTACGGTGATTGGTGGGTTTGAGTAAATCAACTTTAGTCAGTAACACACCGGCATTGGCGGAAATGCTGCGACCCGGTTCCATATACACTTTAAGACCTAATTTTTCTAAGGCAGGTTTTAGTGCATTGGCATATTCAACAACGGTTGGTGGAACTTCATCTTTATAGGTCACACCCAAACCACCACCGATGTCGATGTGTTTCAGATTGATCCCGAGTTCTTTCAATTTCTCGATCATCATGATCACGCGATCAAGCGCATCGACAAAAGGTTGAGTTTCGGTCAATTGCGAACCGATATGACAGTCAATACCGACTACGTCCAGATTCGGCAAAGACGCTGCATATTGATAAGTCTCAAATACGCTGTCCGATGGAATACCGAATTTATTTTCTTTTAAACCGGTCGAAATATAGGGATGGGTTTTGGCATCGACATCCGGGTTTACACGTAAAGAAATTGGAGCTTTTTTACCCAGTTCAGCTGCTACTTTTTGAATGCGATCCAGTTCGGCATAGGATTCAACATTGAAGCAGGAAATACCGACTTCCAAAGCCTTTTTAATATCCGCTTCTGATTTGCCTAAACCAGAGAACACAATTTTAGAAGCATCCCCGCCCGCTTTCAGTACACGTGCAAGCTCGCCGCCAGTGACAATATCAAAACCTGCACCCAGCTTCGCCAGTACATTCAATACCGCAATATTAGAGTTCGACTTTACCGCAAAACAAATTTGATGATCGATAAAGCTAAATGCACGATCCATATCGAGATAATGCTTTTCAAAAGTGGCTTTTGAATAAACATAAAGTGGCGTGCCAAATTGCTGCGCAAGTTGTTGCAACGAACATTGCTCTGCGTGCAGAACCCCATTAATGCGGGTAAAACTCATGAATGTATCCTTTCTATGAAAGCGTTAGCAGTTAAAAGCTAAGGGGTTGAAGGCTGATTAGAATCAGCAGGTGCTACCAGCGGTTTCTGTTCAGATGCTTCTTTCTGTTCAGACTGCTGTTTTGAATCGACATTGGGATATAACAAATATTTCGAACGCTTGTCGTAATTCTGATCACTCGGTAACTGCAAAGCTCCAGACTGACCACAACCGACCAAGGCAAAACCTGTTGCCAATAAACTGATGTAGCAAATGACGAGACGCATCTGACCACCTATCCTATGTTTTCGAAGAAGTATAACTCGATCACCGCCGTGACCAAAGTGCTAAACGCTAGAGATTATCGCTAGTTAAAAAAAAACGCCAGTTTCAGACTGGCGTTTTCACAAACAAAGGGCTTATTTATGTTTCGGTTTGTAGAAACCAAAGTAACCAATAATCAAAATAATGAACCAGATTGGACTCACCATCAGCGCTTTCATGGTATCTGCTTCCAAAGACAAAACGTAAATCATGCCAATAAAGAAGATGATAACCACCCAACAGGTAAACAATCCACCCGGTAATTTAAAGGTTGATTTCGCATGCAGTTCTGGACGAGTTTTATAGTAAACAATATAACTCCAGATAATCATCAACCAGACACAGATGAACAAGATGGTTGAAAGCGTGGTTGCCAAAGTAAAGGCTTCAACGGTATTGGGTACAAAGTACTGAAGTGCAGCACCCAGTAACAAACAGATCGCAGAGAAATATAAGGCATTCGCTGGAACCGCACGCTTATTTAAGTGTCCAAATGCTTTTGGACCTTGCTCTTCACGTGAAAGACCGAACAGCATACGGCTGGTCGAGAATACGCCACTGTTCATGGATGACATGACTGACGATAACACCACCAGATTCATGATAATCGCGGCTGCTGCAATACCGGCTTGGCTAAACAAGTTTACAAACGGGCTAATATTCGGATCGATTTTATTCCATGGCGTGACCGACATCACAATCACCAATGCCAATACGTAGAAAATGATGATACGAATCGGAATCGAGTTGACTGCCTTAGGCAAGTTGCGCTCTGGATCTTTGGTTTCAGCTGCAGTTGTCCCCACCAGCTCTACACCCACAAAGGCGAAGATCGCAATCTGGAAACCTGCCAGGAAGCCCGTTACCCCGGTAGGGAAAATACCGTCATGTGACCAAAGATGGGTAAATGAAGCCACTTCACCTGCGGTTGAAGAGAATCCAGTAAAGATCATCCACAAACCGACAGCAATCAGCACCACAATGGCAATAATCTTGATTAAGGCAAACCAGAACTCTAATTCACCGAATAACCTAACCGTAACCAGATTCAGCCCCATAATAAAGATGATGGCCGCAACACTGATCATTACCCCTTCTCCAGGCGAAAATGGTAACCCCCCGTTAAAGAATTGCAGGTAATAAATAATCGCGGATAAATCAGCAATACCAATCGTGATCCAGCACAGCCAATAGGTCCAGCCGACAAAATAGCCCGCCCAAGGACCAATTAAATCTGTCGCAAAATCAATAAAAGACTTGTATTGCAGGTTAGACAGTAACAATTCGCCAAGCGCACGCATGACCAAAAAAACCATAAAACCAATAATCATATAAATGATCAGAATTGAAGGTCCGGCCAGGCTGATGGTTTTACCCGACCCCATGAATAAACCTGTACCAATTGCCCCGCCAATCGCAATAAGTTGCAAATGCCGATTCGATAAACTTCGCTGAAGTTCACCCCCTGTAGCAGATGAACCATGGTTTTCATTTGACATTGTTATTTTCGTCTCTCAAATTTCGTGTGATAAAAGTAGCTCAAATTAAAAAAAATAAATAAAGTTTTTTGAGCGATTATTTAATATTTTTCAAGCCTATGTGTATCTCTGTTGCTTTTTCATTCAAATTCAGTCCCTTTTGTAGTGCGTTGTGCATTTCCCTTAAATTTAGCAGTTTACGTGCCAACATATAGATTGACGAGATTTTATGCAAAAAATTGTATTTCCATACAGCTATTGCTACATTTCTCATCAATCTTCTTATTTATATAGATAACACTCCAATGAGCAAAGTCAAAACTGTGTACCGTTGCGAACAATGTGGAACTGACCATCCTAAATGGGCGGGACAATGTACAGATTGCGGCGAATGGAATAGTCTGACCGAAGTTCGTCTTGAACCCGCAGTGAGTCACCGTGCACAACCTAAAATGGGCGGCGGATATGCAGGTCAAGTGGCCAATATCACCACCTTAAATAAAGTTTCCGTTTCACATGAATCACGCTTAGCGACGGGCATTAGTGAATTTGACCGTGTTCTAGGCGGTGGCTTGGTGACGGGTTCTGTGGTGCTGATTGGCGGTGATCCAGGGATTGGTAAATCCACGATTCTTTTACAAACCGCGACCCACATGGCATCTGCACAAAGCTCTGCGCTTTATGTCACCGGTGAGGAATCCCTTTCGCAAGTGGCATTGCGTGCCCACCGTTTGGAGTTACCGACAGACCATCTTCAAGTCATGGCGGAAACCTGTGTGGAACGCATTTGTGAAGTCTTGGCACAAGTACGTCCTGCTGTTGCCATTCTCGATTCGATTCAAACGCTGTATACCGAAACCTTGCAATCTGCACCCGGTGGTGTTTCCCAAATTCGTGAATCTGCTGCATTACTGACCCGTTTTGCTAAAAATAGTGGCACATCATTATTTCTTGTGGGGCATGTGACCAAAGAAGGTGCTTTAGCGGGTCCACGTGTTTTGGAACACATGGTCGATTGTGTTTTGTATTTTGAAGGTCAATCCGACTCACGTTATCGCATGATTCGTGCGGTGAAAAACCGTTTTGGTGCAGTCAATGAGTTGGGCGTGTTTGGCATGACCGACAAAGGCTTGCGTGAAGTTTCCAATCCGTCCGCTATTTTCTTAAGTCGTTATGACGAAGCCATCCCCGGTTCGATTGTGATGATTAGCCGTGAAGGCACACGTCCACTTCTGGTTGAAGTGCAAGCTTTAGTGGATGATGCACATGGTCAACCGCGTCGTGTGGCTTTAGGTTTGGAACAAAACCGACTGAATATGTTGCTTGCGGTGATGCATCGTCATGGTGGCGTACAAACTGCAGGACAAGATGTTTATGTCAATGTGGTCGGTGGTTTAAAAATTACCGAAACAGGTTCTGACCTTGCGGTTTTACTTGCCTGTGCTTCAAGCTTGCGTGGTAAAGCATTACCTCAACAACTAGCTGTGTTTGGCGAGGTGGGGCTATCAGGTGAAATTCGCCCTGTGCCGAATGGTCAGGAACGCTTAAAAGAAGCGGTTAAGCATGGTTTTAAATACATTATTCTGCCTAGAGGCAATGCGCCACAAAAACCGATTCCAAATGTGCAGATCATTTCCGTGGCACGGTTGCATGAAGCATTAAGCGAAGCCATGAGCTTAAGTGAAGAATTGGCTTAGACATATGAAACATTATGTAAAAAAAACACCAATTTGATATTGAAATTCGGTGCAAATGACTGCATAACTATAGGGCTATAATTTACTTTTTTATTTAGGAAAAATTCGATGGAAGTTCGACAGCGTGGTTTGATGGCAGGTCTTTTAATGGCAGCTTTGGTGGTCGCACCAATGGCTGAAGCGAAACGTGCAGGTGGTGGTAAAAGCCATGGCATGAGTCGCTCTGCTACTCCAAGTCAATCTTACCAACAACCGCGTCAAGCTACTCCTGCCCCACAACCAACCACCGCACCTGCTCAACAATCGGGTTCTGGCGTAGGTAAAATGGTTGCTGCTGGTGTTGCTGGTGCTGCGATTGGTGCAGTTGCCGCGAATGCAATGGCGGATGACAAACCTGCTGCAAGCGGTGCTGATGCTACAGCACAACAGCAGGAAGAAGAAAAAGGCGGACTTCCAAGCTGGATCTGGATTCTTCTGGCAGCTGCAGTCGCATTCTTCTTGTTCCGTAAATTCGGAGCAAAAAAAAAACTAGCCGCTAACAATCCTTATGCACCAAACAATGCTGGCAATGCAGCACCGTTTGGTCAACAAAATGCAGCACCACCTACGTCGAATGACAACAGCAATATTTTTGGTCAGTCAGTAGGTGGTTCTGCAAGTGCAGCAACTCAAGCACCTTTTGGCGTAGCTTCAACACAAAGTGGCAGTCAATTGCCAGACGGTACTGAACCTGCTGCATTCTTGCGTGTTGCCCGTCAGCGCTTCAACCATATTCAGTCGATGAATACAGCAAGTAACATTGCTGAAATTCAACGTTATTTAACGCCTGATCTTTATCAGTCTATGTATAACGACATTATGGCGAACCAAGACCAAGACGTTGCTGAATTCTCTAACCTGAATGCCATGGTTACAGATTCTGCAAATGAAAATGGTCAATATGTGGTGAGCGTACGTTTCACGGGTACAGTAAGCGAAGATTTAAACAGCTTGCCACAACCTTTTGCAGAAGTTTGGCATTTCACCAAACCTGCAGGTTCTAACCAGGACTGGTTGGTTGCCGGTATTCAACAAGAGGCTTAAGGTCTTTTGAACTAAAAACAGCGACTTCGGTCGCTGTTTTTTATGAATTCTATAAAAGCAGATTAGATTCGAATCTTCTATAAACAGCCTCTAAGTTGATCATATTTATCTGCTCTGCTTTGTTTGTTGGCTGATGTTTGAGCTATTTTAAATCCAGGATTAAGAAGGTTATAAATGCAACAGGGATCATTTTGGTCGCGAGCACTACCTTTACCTCATCTAAAATTGAAAAGTGTAAAAAGCCAATCTTCAGATTGGCTTTTTTGTAGCAAACATTTAGGCTATAGCAATTATGCGCTCTGGATTTTTTAATGTCTGATCTCCCTATTTCTACCGAACTTTTTAACCGTGCGATGGCAGGCAATCGTGATGCACAATTTGAGCTTGCTGAAATTTATATGCAAAGTGAAAATGATGAGCATGTTGCACTTGCTGAAGAATGGGCACTCAAAGCCGCACAACTGGGTCATGTTGAAGCCATGTACTGGCTGGGTGAAGGTTATGCATTTTATGCAAAAGACATGCTAGAAGAAGATCCGGAGGAAGCAAAAACCTATTTTGAACATGCTTACCGCTGGTTAGAACAAGCAGCGAAACATAAACATCCTGCTGCTATTTTAGAGTTATCGAATTTTTATCGTCGTGGCGATGTGGTGGAAAAGGATGTGAGCAAGTCGGTTGAATTGGTCAAGCAAGCCGCTGAACTGGGTGAAGTTCAAGCCATGCGTGATTTAGCCTGCATTTATGAACACGGCTTAGGGGTAGATGTGGATGATGAAAAAGCCGATTATTGGCATGATAAAGCTCAAGCTGCTAAAGAATAATGGGATTAAAAAGCCCATCAAATGATGGGCTTTTGTTTTATACAGTTTTAAATTTTAACTTTCGATATAATTATTTGCTTCAACAACAATAACTTGTCGACAAATACCTTCAACTTGACGTTGTTGTTCAAATATAGCCGCTGGCATAGGATCAAAACTGTCAAAGAAACAAATTTCATCCTTATTGACATCATAAACAAGTGAGTGATTACCCACATCTTCTAATGTGTCGTAATAGACAATCACAAATTTATTTTGATCAAAGGCTTGCTGGATTTGATCATAATTTAACGCAGGTAGAATCGGTAAACCCAGTTGCTCTGTTTCTTGATAACTGAGTTTTTCACTCTCCTGAAGATCAGGGTCATGATCGGTATAAAACTGAACAGTAAAACCAAACTTTTTTAATCCAACAGCTAGACCGATGGTTGTCGTGCCATTTTCAGCATCATATCCACATACATCTACCAGCTGCTGAATTTCAGCATCGATACCTAAATGTTGCAGCAACATCCATACCGCAAAAATTCCACCATTTGCTTCCAGATTGGCTAATTCTTCAGGCATTTCTAAAGCCATAATTTTCATCCAAAATATGATTGTGCTGATAATAATCAATTTCAGATTGGAACAAAATCGATTTCCAAGTACAATAGCCCGCTAGTCGAGGGATGCTGCGACTTTTTCACAGGCATATAAATGTGAAATCGCTAGGCTCGACGATTCGGTCAAACATTGATTTTGATCAAAAACGGCATCCGCGAACATAACGATCCAATCTATTTTTTCTCTAGGAGATCCTGATGAACGCGGTTAATGCTTCATTTACAGATTATAAAGTTGCCGATATTTCACTTGCTGATTACGGCCGTAAAGAAATCAAACTTGCTGAAGCAGAAATGCCAGCACTTATGGGTTTGCGTAAACGCTACTCAGCAGCAAAACCACTTGCAGGCGCGAAAATTCTCGGCTGTATCCACATGACCATTCAAACTGCAGTTTTAATTGAAACTCTGGTTGAATTGGGTGCGGAAGTTCGCTGGACTTCATGCAACATCTTCTCTACTCAAGACCATGCTGCTGCTGCAATTGCTGCGCGCGGTATTCCTGTTTTCGCTTGGAAAGGCGAAACTGAAGAAGAATACATGTGGTGTCTTGAACAGCAAATCAATGTCAATGGCAAACCTTGGGATGCCAACATGATTCTTGATGATGGTGGTGACTTAACTGCTGTTGTTCATGAAAAATATCCAGAATTAATTGCTAAAATCCACGGTGTGACTGAAGAAACCACCACGGGTGTGCAACGTCTTTATGAAATGTTACGTGATGGTACTTTGAAAGTTCCTGCAATCAACGTAAACGACTCCGTGACTAAATCTAAAAACGACAACAAATACGGTTGCCGCCATTCTCTCAACGATGCGATCAAACGCGGTACTGACATGTTGATGTCTGGTCGTCGTGCGCTTGTGATTGGTTATGGTGACGTAGGTAAAGGGTCTGCTCAATCACTTCGTCAAGAAGGCATGATTGTTCGCGTAACTGAAATCGATCCAATCTGTGCAATGCAAGCATGTATGGACGGTTATGAAGTTGTATCTCCATACAAAAACGGCGTACAAACTGGCAAGAAAGAAGACATCAACCTTGACCTTCTTCAAAATACTGACCTGATCGTAACGACTACGGGTAACTACCACGTATGTGACTCTGCAATGCTAGATACATTAAAAGCAGGTTCAGTGGTATGTAACATCGGTCACTTTGATACTGAAATTGATACCAACTACTTACGTGGTTACAAATGGGTTGAAGTTAAGCCTCAAGTACACCAAGTATATCGTTCAGAAGATGAAAGCAACTATTTGATTCTTCTTTCTGAAGGTCGTTTGGTTAACTTGGGTAATGCAACAGGTCACCCATCACGCATTATGGACGGTTCATTTGCTAACCAGGTATTGGGTCAAATGCATTTATTCGCTGAAAAATTTGCTGATCTTCCTGAAGACCAAAAACAAGCGGCTATTCGTGTAGAACTCCTTCCTAAGAAATTGGATGAAGAAGTGGCTGCTGCGATGGTTGCCGGTTTTGGTGGTGTCTTGACTCAATTGACTCAAGAACAAGCTGACTACTTAGGTGTTCAAGTTGAAGGTCCATTCAAATCTGAGACTTATAAATACTAATTTTTAATCTTTTTCCCTCATCCTAGCCTTCTCCCAGAGGGAGAAGGAACTGACCATTAACTTTAACAGTAAAGTGAGGAGTTCCCTCTCCTTTTAGGAGAGGGCTAGGGAGAGATCTAAATAAATTTAAAAAAAGTATTTATAAAAAAGGATTTGAAAAATGACCAAACGTGTTCCAATTTCGTTTGAATTTTTTCCGACTAAAACCGATGTCGGTGCGGAAAAACTTCGTGTTGTTCATAAAGAATTACAACTGTTAAACCCTGAGTTTTTCTCTGTAACTTATGGTGCTGGTGGCTCTACTCGTGAACGTACACTTGCTGCAATCAATGACTTCAATGGTAAAGGCACTCCCGTAGCCCCTCACCTGTCTTGTATCGGTGATGACAAAGCTCGTATTGCCGAGTTGCTTGATTTGTACAAATCACAAGGCATCAATCGTATTGTGGCACTGCGTGGTGACTTGCCTTCTGGTCAGGTGGGCCTGGGTGAATTGCCTTATGCGCAAGACCTGGTTCGTTTCATTCGTGAACATTCAGGTGATCATTTCCAAATTGAAGTCGCTGCTTACCCTGAAATGCATCCACAGGCAGAAAATTTTGATAAAGACATTCAACACTTTGTTGAAAAAGCCAATGCCGGTGCCAATGCCGCATTAACCCAGTTCTTCTTTAATCCAGATGCGTATTTCTACTTTGTAGATCGTATTCAAAAAGAAGGCGTGAATATTCCGGTTGCTCCCGGCATTATGCCAATTACCAATGCAAGCAACTTAATTCGCTTCGCAGATGGTACGGGCGCTGAAATCCCGCGCTGGATTCGTAAGCAATTGGCCACTTATGGTGATGACACCGCTTCAATCAAGGCTTTTGGTCATGAAGTTGTAGTTAAATTGTGTGAACGTCTGCTTGCAGGCGGTGCGCCAAGCTTGCATTTCTATACCATGAACACTACCGATCCAACACGTCAACTCGTGATTGATCTTGGTTTAGCTTAATTTTTTATCTGATTTGTGAGTAATACTGAATGCCGCGTTTTTATATTGAGGCTGATTTGGCTGTTGATATGAATGTTGAATTAACCGAAACGGTTTTTCATCATTGGGTAAAAGTATTACGTGCACAAGTTGGTGAAAAAGCCACCTTGTTCAATGGACAAGGTGGTGAATACGACGTGACGCTTGTTGAAATTGCAAAAAAATCAGCGAGCGTTTCTGTCGATGCATTCAACCCTGATGATCGCACACCTGCATTCACAGCCTTACTTGGTCAAGTCATGAGTAAAGGTGATCGCATGGATTATGCCATTCAAAAAGCAGTTGAACTGGGGGTATCCAAAATCCAGCTTCTCACTTCTGAGCGTTGCGAAATGCGTCTTAAATATGATCGTGATCAAAAGAAAATTGATCACTGGCAAGGTATTGCCATCGCTGCTTGTGAGCAATGCGGGATGAATAAAGTTCCCGAAGTCTTAGCGCCGATTTCTTTAACAGACTGGTTAGCCAGTGAACTGCCTACCACAAAATTAGTGCTTGCACCCAATAAAGATCAAGTCGATGTTCTAGCCGATGCCACACCTGATATTGCACTTTTAATCGGTCCTGAAGGTGGACTGAGCGAGGCTGAAATACAATTATCCAACGATGCTGGATTCATTAATTGGTGTATTGGTAATCGCGTTTTACGTACCGAAACTGCCCCAATCGTTGCTTTATCTATTTTAAATTATAAAGTAACTGTATAGTTCATCTGATTTTAGATAAATAGTACCTGATTCGATTGATTTTTCTCAATAACATTATTAATCTTGATTTCAACATACAAATGTATATTTAAAATACAGTTTAGTTTTTTTAAACATGATTAATATTTAGAAAGCAATTTATCGCAAAACAAAAATAAGGTTTCTGCTTTTATGTCAGATATTCAAGACGAGTATATTAAACAGCATGTGAGTGCTGCTCAAATTACCAATACGATTCGACTCAGTCGATTCTTTCTTGTCAGTATTCTGATCGTTTCCTTATCTGTTTATTGCATTTACCAATTTTATTTTACAAAACCCTCTTTCTATTTCAATTTATGGTTTATTGCCACTGAACTGTTGAGTTGCCTAAGTTTACTCATCATCAGTCTCTATTTTAAGCCACATCATTTCGCACTAAATCACGCACATCGCTGGCTGCAATTTCAATGTTTGGCAATAGGAAGTTGTATTGCTATTGGTATTGGTCTGATTTACTACTACTTACCGCAATATAACCCTAATTTCAGCCATGTGAATGCTTTAATTCTCTCGGCTTTATTACTGATTGTGAGCCAAGCCTTTGCCCTGACTTTCTTAACCCAACGTCTAAATTATTTTTGTTTGGCCTTTATTCCAGCCATTTTTCCTTATCTTACCTCCCAGTTTTTTGCTACAGAGACCTCGAATTATTTATTCCATTTAACGGTCAATTTCACTGTTATTGTCATTTTACTTTGTGCAAATTCTACCACGCGCATTCATAAACGCATTTCAGCACTGTATTCCAAAAATAATCGCTTGGTTAAAAATGCCGAACAACAGGTTCTCTGGACAGATGAGTTATGTCAGCAGTTACAGACTGAAATTAATAAATCCAAAGATATCGAATTACAACTTCAACTGAACAATCAATTACTTGAACAGAAAGTCAAAGAGCGAACTTTTGATATTGCCAAAATGAATGCTGATCTGGAAAATCAGCAACAAAATTTGATGTTGGCACATGGAGTCGCGGGACTTCGACCTTGGGACTGGAATATTAAAGATCGGGAAATTCTGGTCACCGATTCTAAACACCAAAAGACCCTAAAACCTTCAAAACAGCACCATCATCAGCTACAAAATATTATTCATCCCGATGATCTCGAACACTTCCAAACCTCGATGAAGCAAAATTTACGCGGCCAAACCGATCAGTATGAAGCCACGTATCGAATTAAACACAGTAATGGCAAATGGAAATGGGTCCATGATATTGGTAGAGTCATTGCTCGTAACCCTAACAATAACAAGCCTCTGCGTATGGTCGGGATTCGTCGTGACATCCATCAAGAACGGACCGATCAGGAACGCTTAAAACTTGCAGCCAGCGTGCTGCAACAAGCTGCTGAAGGGATTTTTATTCTTGACGAACAACTTTGCTATATCGACGTCAATCCATTCTATGAAAAATTGACGGGTTTTAGCCACGAGCAAATTATTGGCAAGCATTTATTTGATATCACTTCAAATTATAAACCGCATCAAAGAAACAGCCGTTCTTCCATCATCAATCAACTCGATAAAATGGGTGAGTTTGATGGTGAGCTCAATGAAAAATTTCTTTCTGGTAAAGAACTTACAGTCTGGATGCGGATTAATGCCATTATTGATGAAAAAAATCGTGTCACGCACTATATTGGAATCGTTTCTGATTTAACGGAACGTAAACTGCAAGAACAACGTCTGTCTTATTTGGAAAATTACGACCCACTAACCGACCTGCCGAATCGCTTTTATTACAACTATCAATTACATCAATATCTAGTCAGTCAAAAGGATTCGATTAAACAGCTCGCTGTAATTCGTCTGAATATTGATCGCTTTAGACCTTTGAATGAATTTCTGAGCAATAGTGGTGGTGATGAGCTGTTACGCCAAGTGGCTCAAAGACTACGACTCACCAATGCTGAAGCATTATTGGTCGCCCATTTAAATGGTGATGACTTTGCCATCGTCTACGAAATTTCGCATATTCGTCCATCGATTCAGCACCATTGTGAACGGATGAGCAAAGCATTTTCATTACCCTTTAACATTTTTGGTCAGGACCATATTATTACTCTGTCTATGGGGATTGCTTTCTATCCAGAAAATGGCCGCCAACTGGATTATCTGAATAATTGTGCTGAACAGGCATTAATCGAAGCGAAAAGCTTGGGTGGCAATACCATCCGTTCTTACTCCAATAAAAATACTGCCTTACTTGAGCAAGGGATTTATCTGGAACGCGATTTACGACTTGCGATTAACAACAATGAACTGATTGTTTACTATCAGCCAAAAATTAATTTTAGCGACCAAGACATTTATGGTTTTGAAGCTTTGGTTCGCTGGAATCACCCAAGCAAAGGCATTATTCCACCAAATTTGTTCATTCCCCTTGCAGAGCAAACCAGTTTAATTTCTGATATTGGCAGAATTGTTATACAACAAACCGCTAAGCAAATTAGAAATTGGAATGATTTAGGCTTTAATAATATATGTGTTTCGGTCAATGTAGTCGCACAACAATTGCAACGTGGACAGTTACTCGAAGATCTCGATCATGCCATTCAGACCTACAAAATTTCAGGCTCGAGCCTGGAGCTTGAAATTACTGAATCATCCCTGCTTGAGAACTCGGTTACGGTTAAAAATCTGCTCGATGAAATCAAGAAACGGAAGATCAATATCTCTCTGGATGATTTTGGAACAGGCTACTCCTCCCTATCTTATCTTGCTGATTTTCCGATTGATATATTAAAAATCGACCGCAGCTTTATCTCCAGAATTGGGCAAGACAAACAAGAAGCTATTGTCAGTGCCATGATTGCCATGGGCAAAGCCATGGGCATGGTCGTGGTTGCAGAAGGCATTGAAACCGAGGAACAGCTTCAGTACTTACAGGATCTTGAATGTGACATTGCTCAAGGCTTCCTGTTTTCAAAACCTTTACCCGAAAGTGAAGCAACAACCTTCCTGGAACAACATCGACTTATACCTTCTTAATATAAGTCGACACGTCTAAATATCAGTTTGCTTGAAAATGGTATATTCGCGACTGTGCTAAGGTCGCAACAAATGTTATATTCAGTTGAATTAAGCAAAAAACCACCACCAGCTCGGGCTGGACAACTCAAGTAACAATAGAGATACAGATGGACGATCAATCATTAAAACAGCAAGCTTTGTACTACCACGAATATCCAACACCAGGGAAAATCAGTGTTACGCCAAGTAAACAGCTGGTCAACCAACATGACCTAGCGCTTGCTTACTCTCCGGGTGTCGCAGCACCATGTTTAGAGATTGAACGTGACCCATCAACTGCAGCACTTTACACTGCACGTGGCAACCTTGTTGCAGTGGTAAGTAATGGTACTGCGGTTTTAGGTCTAGGTAACATTGGTCCTTTAGCATCTAAACCGGTTATGGAAGGTAAAGGCGTACTGTTTAAAAAATTCGCGGGTGTAGATGTATTTGACCTCGAAATTGCTGAAAATGACCCAGACAAAATTGTTGAAATCGTGGCTGCATTAGAACCTACTTTTGGTGGTATTAACCTTGAAGATATCAAGGCACCAGAATGTTTCTACATCGAGCAAAAACTTCGTGAACGCATGAATATTCCTGTGTTCCATGATGATCAACACGGTACGTCTATCATTGTGGGTTCAGCTTTACTCAATGCTTTACAACTGACTGGTAAAAAAATTGAAGAGATTAAAATTGTCGCTTCAGGTGCCGGTGCAGCTGCATTGTCTTGTTTAGATTTGCTTTGCGCTTTAGGTGCAAACAAACAGAACATTACCGTTGCCGATTCACGCGGTTTGTTGACGACTAAACGTGACAATCTGGATGAATCGAAAAAACGTTATGTTCAAGATATTGAAGGCACTCAATTAGCAGACGTTATTGCGGGTGCTGATATGTTCTTGGGACTTTCAGCGGCAGGCATTTTAACCAAAGAAATGGTTAAAGTGATGGCTGAAAATCCAATTATTTTTGCTTTGGCAAACCCGGATCCAGAAATTTTACCTGAACATGCACATGAAGTTCGTCCTGACGTGATTATGGCAACCGGTCGTTCGGATTATCCAAACCAGGTAAACAATGCACTTTGCTTCCCGTATATCTTCCGTGGTGCTTTAGACGTTGGCGCAACCACCATTAATGAAGAAATGAAAATTGCCTGCGTACATGCAATTGCACGTATGGCACACATTGAAGCAGATGCAGCATCGTATGGTGAAAAATCTGCATCATTTGGTCGTGATTACCTTATTCCACGCCCGCTTGATCAACGTTTAATTCTTGAAATTGCCCCTGCTGTTGCCCAAGCTGCAATGGATTCTGGTGTGGCGACTCGTCCAATCGAAGACTTCTCTGCATATCGTCAAAAATTGTCTGAGTTCGTATACAACTCTGCATTTATGATGAAACCGATCTTTGCCCAAGCAAAAACAGCACCGAAGCGTATTGCTTATGCGGAAGGTGAAGACCTTCGTGTACTTCGTGCAGTTCAAATTGCGGTAGATGAAGGTTTAGCGTTCCCAATTCTTGTTGGTCGTACTGCTGTCATTGAAGCAAACATCAAAAAATTGGGCTTGCGTCTTGAACATGGCGTGAACATTGAAATTGTGGATCAAGAGAAAAATCCAGATTACGAATTTTTTGCGGATGATTACTACCAAATCATGCAGCGTAAAGGTGTAACGCCTGAATATGCGCATCGTGAAGCACGTCGTCGCTCTACCCTGATTGCTGCAATGTTGGTGAAACACGGTCATGCAGACGGTATGCTTTGTGGTACATATTCAAGCTATGACATTCACCTAGATTTCGTGAAAAACGTGATTGGCTTAAAAGAAGGTCGCAGCACATTCTTTACCCTAAATGCGTTAATGCTTCAAGATCGTAACCTGTTCATTGCCGATACTTATGTGAATACTAACCCAACAGCTGAACAGTTGGCTGAAATGACCATTTTGGCGGCTGAAGAAGTGCGTCGTTTTGGTGTGACTCCACGTATTGCGTTGTTGTCGCATTCAAGCTTTGGTTCTGACCAAACCGATGCAAGCGCACAAAAAATGCGTAAAGTATTTGAAATTTTAAGTGAAATTGCACCTGAACTAGAAGTCGAAGGTGAAATGCACGGTGATGCTGCACTGGATGAAAATATTCGTCATTTTGCATTCCCGAATTCACGTTTCAAAGGTTCTGCAAACTTACTCATCATGCCAAACCTTGATGCAGCAAACATTTCATTTAACCTGTTGAAAGCGACTTCAGGTAATAATGTAACGATTGGCCCAATTTTGTTGGGTGCTGCAAAACCTGTGCATATCTTGACACCGACTGCAACAACACGTCGTGTGGTAAATATGACAGCGTTGACAGTTGCTGAAATTCAACAGTCACAAGAAGGCTAGTATTTAACTTTAGCAAAAAGCTAAGGTTCTTTACTTGAGAAAACCTCTATTCTGTAGCATGATTGCTTGAAGAATAGAGGTTTTTTCATGCGAGTTTATTTAGTAGGCGGTGCAGTACGTGATCACTTACTCGGTCACCCCTATCACGAAAAAGATTATGTGGTTGTTGGTGCGACACCTGAACAACTCCTTGCTCAGGGCTATCAGCCGGTAGGCAAAGATTTCCCTGTTTTTTTGCATCCCCAAACAAAAGAAGAATATGCTTTAGCCCGTACCGAGCGTAAATCTGGTCAGGGTTATCATGGCTTTGAATTTTATACAGATACGAGTGTAACCCTTGAAGAGGATCTGATCCGTCGTGACCTGACCATTAATGCGATGGCGATGGATGAAGATGGCAACGTATACGACCCTTATAAGGGTCAGCAAGATCTAACAGATCGAATATTACGTCATGTATCCAATGCTTTTGTCGAAGATCCGCTGCGCGTTTTACGTATCGCACGATTTGCAGCGCGTTATAAATCACTTGGGTTCACCGTGGCATCTGAAACTTTGGCATTGATGCAACAGTTGGCGGAATCCGGTGAATTACAGGCATTAACGCCTGAACGGGTATGGAAAGAAACCTCTCGTGCCTTGATGGAAAATCATGCCGATGAATATTTCGAAACGCTACGTCGCTGTGGTGCGTTAAAAGTCCTGTTCCCAGAACTAGATGCTTTATACGGTATTCCGCAACGTCCTGAATATCATCCGGAAATTGATAGCGGCATTCATACCATGATGTCGCTACAACAAGCCTGTAAAGCCAATTATTCACTGGATGTACGCTTTGCCGTTCTGGTTCATGATTTAGGCAAGGCATTGACTCCGGCAGATGAATTACCGCGTCATATCATGCATGAAGAACGGGGTGTCAAACCGGTAACCGAAGTGTGTGATCGCCTCAAAGTGCCAACCAACACCAAGCAACTTGCCATTGCGGTCTGTAAAGAACATTTAAAATGTCATCAAGCCTTAAGCTTAAAACCGGGGACTTTATGGCGCTTATTGCAACGACTGGATGTTTTGCGTCGCCCTGAACGTGTGGAAGCTTATGTTCAAGCCTGTGAGTGTGACTCTCGTGGCCGTTTGGGTCTGGAAGACCGTGAATATCCACAATCACAATATGTACTAGATGCCATGGAAGTGGTTCGGGGCATTAAAGCGCAGGATTTACCACCCGATATTAGTGGTCCTGATATCGGTGAAATGTTGATTCAACGGCGTATTCAAGCACTTGAAGAATTAAAAGCCCGGCAGATTATTGCTGCTGTATAGCTCATAGAAAAGCTTCTCGTTTGAGAAGCTTTTTTATTTTAATCCCTCTCCTTACGTAGCAGTGCTAATCATCTTTAAAAAATGAACAACTTTGCTCTCCCTTTTTAAAGGGAGGTTGGGAGGGATTTATAGGATTTTTAAAAATAAAATTAAGAAACATCAGCAGGGAAAGTAATCACTTTTTCCAGTTTCATCTGTTCAGTCGCGACCATTAATAAACGATCAATCCCTAAAGCGATGCCTGAACATTCAGTCATATGTGGTAAAGCTGCCAGTAGATATTCGTCAATCGGCATCACATGTAAGCCAAGCTTTTCACGTTCCAGATTATCGGCTTCAAAACGGGAGCGTAATACTGCAGCATCAATCAGTTCATCATAGGCATTGGCCAATTCCAAACCTTCAATATAAAGCTCAAAACGGGCTGCGACCTGTTCACCCTCTTCATCAACTTTAACTTTGGCAAGCGATGCCATTTCAGGTGGGAAATCGGTTAAAAATACCGGAGTATCAAACCCTAAACTCGGTTCAACCATATGTGAAAATAACAGATCGATATATCCCAAGCGGTCATCACCCAAATCCAGATTTAAACCAACGCGGTTACAGCAGTCTTTGAGCTGTTTTAAGCTGGCTTGTAATGGATTGAGATCCAGACGATCCATAAAGGCATGTTTATAACTTAAAATGGTCGGACGGACTTCGCCAAAACGCTGTGCCAAGGTCACATTAAGCAAGTCGGTGACTTCAAACATCAGCTCTTTCAAGCTTAAATTTGGACGGTACCATTCCAGCATAGTGAATTCACTATTGTGTTTGCGTCCATGTTCATCATCACGAAAGACTTTGCAAATTTGGTAAATTGGACCACTGCCACTGGCCAATAATCGCTTCATGGCAAATTCAGGTGAAGTTTGCAGATAATGGGTATGTTGGCGCCCCCCGAGATGACGCTGAGCCTGAACAGATGCTAGATGTACATCGGTGACACCCGCTTGAGACAATATTGGCGTTTCCACTTCAAGCACATCCCGTTCAGCAAAGAACTGCCTGATTTGCGCATACATTTTGGCACGGGCTTTTATAGCTTTAATATCACAGGTCGGTTGATAATTGATGCTTTTACTTTCAGTATTTGCCATGCTCATGCTTTCGGGCCTCCGTGCGCTGCCCATTCACGGCGTAAGGGATAAGTTTTACGTAAAAAATCAAATGCTTTTTGATCCACTTTACCCTCTTTCAAACAGGCACGCAGGTTGGCATCGTCACGTGCAATATCATAAATGTGAGCAAGATACTGTTTCAGCACCTGTTTTAAATCTTGATCTTGAAAATATTGTTCGCAGACTGGTAATTGGGTTTCAAATTGCTTATTTGCAGTAAAATTAAAGGTTTTGCAGAAAGCATCGTAAATCATTTGCGTGCCACGCGCTTTGCCTTCCAGGCTATAGCCCGCAATATGCGGCGTTACCAAACGAATCAGATTTAAGAGTTGTTCTGAAATTTCCGGTTCATGTTCAAACACATCCAGAACCACCGGGCGCTTAGTCTGTTCAATATCCGCAATCAGTGCCGCTTCCTCGACCACCGGTCCACGTGCTGAATTAATCAATATAGCCTCAGGCTTCATTTGTGCCAAAACATCCGCATTGATCAAATGAAAAGTTGGATGATTCCCTATTTTAGTTAAGGGAACATGGGTGGAAATGGCATCTGCAGTTTTTAACAATTCTGCTAATTCAACTTGCTGGATCTGTTCACGATTCACAAAAGGATCATGACCAATGACATTCCAACCTAACAATTTTGCCATATAGGCCAAACGTGAACCGACATTGCCCAGACCTATAATACCGAGGGTGAATTGTTCATTTTTCTCGATTAAATTGGGTTGTAAATATAACAGTGCGGTAATCACATATTCCGCTACCGCCTGCGCATTACAGCCTGCCGCATTTGACCATGCAATGTTATATTTCTCTAAAGCTGCAATATCTAGATGGTCAGTACCAATGGTGGCACTACCGACAAATTTTAATTTTGTCTCTTGAATCAATTGTTCATTTACTTGGGTCACAGAACGAACCAGCAAGGCTTCAGCATCCTCTACATCGGCATGGGTTAAACTGCGCCCTGCTGCTTGCTGAATTTCTCCAAAATCTGCAAAGAAATATTCGGTAAAGGCCAGATTTTCATCTGCAACGATTTTCATAGCGCGTTCCAATGACATGAAGACCGCTATGATAACCCTTGAAGGCAAATCTGACTATGCACGTTAAGCAAGAAGCAAATGCTTAAAGCGAGATTAAATAGCACTTAAACCTCATTTTCATTCTCCAGATTGTTCGATGCTTTCATCAATGCAATGTTTAACTACCAACTATAAAAAAACCGAATTCTGTAAAAAATCCGGTCAAAACAGGAATCACTAAAACTTCAATCCAATGGATTAAGCCACTGCACCATCAATCACCAGTGAAATAAACACAAAGACAAATGCAATTTTCCAGGTGTTTTTATGAATGCGATGCGCTGTGCCTACATTGGATGGTAATTTTCTGCTGAGCGTTCCTGCTCCAGCCTGTATATCATTATTCATTTCCATATCCCTCATTTTCCCAAATGAGTCATCGGTAATCCTATTATTTCTCTACATTTGCCTTAGGTTCTTTATTGTTTTTCTAGCATTCCGTTTGAACGTTAATCTTGCAAATGCACAGATTTACAAGAATGTTTCACGATGAATCCTTTAATTTAAACTATTGATTTTTTGAGATGAAATATCTTCAGGATGCCCACGAATGAACACCCTGAAGTTAAAAATTCAATTAATTACCGAATGCAGCAATACCGGTCTGTGCACGTCCTAAAATCAAGGCATGCACATCATGGGTCCCTTCATAAGTATTCACCACTTCCAGATTCACCAGATGACGGGCTACGCCAAATTCATCACTGATGCCGTTACCACCCATCATGTCACGCGCAAGTCGTGCAATATCCAGTGCCTTACCACAGTTATTACGCTTGATCAGTGAAGTTCCTTCAACCGAAGCAATGCCTTCATCCTTCATGCGGCCAAAACGTAAAGCGACCTGTAAGCCAAGGGCAATTTCAGTTTGCATGTCCGCCAGTTTTTTCTGGATCAACTGATTGGCAGCGAGTGGACGGCCAAACTGTTTACGGTCCATGGTGTATTGATGCGCGGTATGCCAGCAGAATTCTGCTGCGCCCATCGCACCCCAGGCAATCCCGTATCGGGCACTGTTCAGGCAGGTAAACGGACCTTTTAAACCACGTACTTCAGGAAAGGCGTTTTCTTCCGGCACAAAGACATTATCCATCACGATTTCACCGGTGATTGAGGCACGTAAACCCACTTTACCGTGAATCGCTGGAGCGGAAAGCCCTTCCCAGCCCTTTTCTAAGATAAAGCCACGAATCTCACCGACATTGCCTTCTTTCGACACTTCTTTGGCCCAGACCACAAATACATCCGCAATCGGACTATTAGTAATCCACATTTTTGCGCCCGTTAGGCGGTAACCGCCATCCACTTTTTTGGCACGGCTAATCATGCTGCCCGGATCAGAGCCATGATCTGGTTCGGTCAAGCCAAAGCAACCAATATATTCACCGGTGGCTAATTTTGGTAAATACTTCTGCTTTTGCTCTTCAGAACCAAATTCATTAATAGGCACCATCACCAAAGAGCTTTGTACGCTGGCCATAGAACGGTAGCCTGAATCGACATATTCAATTTCACGGGCAACCAAACCATAGCTGACATAGTTCAGCCCTGCGCCACCGTATTGCTCAGGAATGGTGGGACCTAGCAGACCCAGCTCACCCATCTCACGGAAAATAGCCGGATCCGTTTTTTCATGACGGAATTGTTCAAGTACACGAGATTGTAAACGCTCTTGACAGTAAGCATGTGCAGAATCGCGAATCATGCGCTCTTCTTCTGTCAGTTGCTGCTCAATTAAAAACGGGTCTTGCCAGTTAAATTGAACTTTTGCTGTTTTTTTCGTATTGATCATTTGATTCATCGCTTCCTCTGCTCGATATCATGTTCTATTTATCTGACTCGATGCTAGGGCGGAAAAATGATTCTTTCAAATGATAAATTTGCATACAGATATACCATTTACGCATATCTTATTTTAAGCAGATAGATAACAATGGATTTGGCAACTGTATTTATCAGACATGATTCAATTTTTAGACTAAAGTTGAATAGGGTTCGCCTCTTCATATGCCATTTTAAAATATCTGGTTCAGATAAAAGGATTTATCTATGCGTCGTCATATCCCATCATTACAAGGTTTATTGTGTTTTGAGTCTGCAGCGAAACATGCCAGTTATACTCATGCCTCACAAGAACTGTGTATTACCCAAAGTGCGGTGTCGCGGCAAATTCAACAACTCGAGGAATTCCTTAAACTTGAATTATTCACCCGTACCCGGCATGGAGTTGAACTCACGTTGGCAGGACAGCAGTATTACAGTCTGATCAAACCCTATTTATTGGGTCTGGAGCAAAGCACTTTAGATATCATGGCGCATAAAGGTCTAGGTGGAACATTAAAATTAGGTGTGGTTCCTACTTTTGCAACTTGCTGGCTGCTCCCCAAATTGCACCGCTTTAATGAAATTCATCCTGAAATTACCGTGCATTTGGAAACCAGCACCAAACCCTTTCTATTTAATGAAACCATCTTTGATGCTGCAATATATGCCGGAACACCACAACAAATTGCACACTGGCCTGGCGTACAAACCCATTACCTAATGAAAGAAGACCTGATTGCGGTTTGCTCCCCTCAGCTTATTTTAAAAAATTTTCCGGATGCACAAAGGATTAATGAATATAGCTATGATTTAAGTCCTGAACAGCTCATCCAACTTCCGCTCTTACAACAAACCACCCGTCCGACCATTTGGCATGAATGGTTTAAAACCCATCAAATATTTCATCCAAAATCTGATGCGGGTCATCGGCATGAACTGTTCTCCATGTTGGCCGTTGCAGCCAAGCAATCCATGGGCATGGCGCTCATACCACAAATACTGATTAACCCAGAATTGCACAACAAAGAATTAGTCATTGCCTCAAGTAAAAAACTGGAAGGAAGCCGTTCTTATTATTTAGTCCATTCCAGTCAAGAATCCTCTCCTCTGATCCAAAAATTTATCGATTGGATTCAACAGGAATTGCTGCTTTCATCCACTCATAATGATAGAAATATAGAAGAATAAAACGACTCATCTCTATGCTTTTTTAGTTCAGCTGAGATCTCTATGATGAATTGAAGTCGTGTTTTAAAGTATTTATTTTTAATCATAATAAAAGGTTTATTTGCAGTGCGTGAAGCAATCTTCACTTCTGCAATCATTCGTAAATCTTAATAATCAACGCTCAATAAGTACCCGCTTAAAGACTTTTATATTCAATCTTTGAAATCATTTGTATCCACTAAATATGCACAAATTTATCCAACGTTCTTCTTTATTTATATTTTAGTTTTTTACAAATAAAAAAATTAGGCAATAAAAAACCCCGATCATTGATCGGGGTTTTGAATTTGGCGGAAGCGGTGAGATTCGAACTCACGGAGGACTCACACCCTCGTCGGTTTTCAAGACCGGTGCATTAAACCGCTCTGCCACGCTTCCAATGGCGGCTATGATATAAATAAAAACCCATCTTGGCAAATACTTTTATACTTTTTTCTTGCCGAATGATTAAAATAAAATCAAAATGCATTAATTTGCTGAATTTTCAGGCTTTTCATAACGAATTTGATTGATATACCACTGTTTCTTGCCTAATGGGGTCAGTACTTCAACTTCATCATCAATTTGCTTTCCAAGTAAAGCGCGTGCCATGGGCGAATCAATTGAAATATGTTGTGGATGGTGATCATATATTTCATCTACACCAACAATACGTAAGGTTTTTTGTTCACCTTCATCATTTTCAATATCCACCCAGGCACCAAAATACACTTTTCCCTCTTGCTCAGGCGAAAAATCAATAATTTTAAGCTCTTCTAAACGCTTGCCCAAGTAACGAACACGACGGTCAATCTTACGTAAAATTTGCTTGTTATATTGGTATTATGACCCCATCATTTTCATACTATTAGTTGCAGATTTCACTTGACATAGATTCTTATTCCAATAAGATCAAACAGTAAACACTATTTACTTTATACTAAATATTATATGGCTTTCATAAAGAAAATTTATGTTAATTACAAAGATTGTTCCAATAACTCTTCTTTCACCTTACCTGCAATTCTTACTGATAAAGGTATAGTCATATCTCATGTACGATATTTGGCTTGGAATAATTCAAAAAGTGAATCATGGAAAGAACGTTCATGTTTTGCACTATGCTTATTATTGAAATACATCCAGGCTGTTCCTGACATAAATAATGCCACACAAGTTTTAAAATCATTCACTGAGGCTCTTGTGACTGGCACTATAGACTTAGCAACATTCACTGATCCACTCAATTTATATTGGCGTGCACGAGAAGTTAAAGATGCAAATAATCTTTTATTTCACATTACAAATTATACTGATTTCTTATCTGCACAAGATGGACATTTATCAAATAGAGTGAACCCTTTTAGGAAAGCTACTTCTTATGAGGAACGCCTCAATTGGTGTGCTTATTACCATAAACAGGCTAATGTCTTTTTGAATCATTTAAGTAACACTTCAGCAGTATCTAAACAATTGTCCTCTACTCGAACTGTACAGCCTCATATGGCTCCTAAAATTGAAAATGAATATGCGGTACGTTTTCCTGAGGAGCATCTAGATCGTTTACTTTTCTTAGGCTTTGCTAAAAAAGATAGTTCACATGACTACAAATCACAAGCAATCACAATGTTGATGAATTATGGCGGACTTAGAAAAAGTGAGGTTTTTCATATTTTTGTTTCTGATATTACTCTTCATCCTAAGTATAAAAATGAAGCGATGGTTCGCGTTTATCATCCAGAATTTGGTGCTGCACCTGACCCTAAGTATAAAAATAGAAAAGAATATCTTTTAGCTCAGACTTCCTTCAAACCAAGAAATAGGTATTTAGCTTCAGAACGTCTATTTGCTGGATGGAAAAATCCATTACTGAACTCAAAATATAATTATTTCGATGTAGTATTTAATCCACCTGAAAAAGCACGTGATTTTCTTGCTATATGGGCAAAATATCTTAAATATCAGAGAGTCGAACCACCACCTAATAACCCACACCCTTATGCTTTTACTAACTCGCTCGGACTTCCTGAAACAATAAAAAACTTCCAAAGGTTGCATCGCAATGCTGTGGAACATATTGGTCTTGAGGTTAGGAAATCATTAGGAACTACTGAACATGGACATAGACATGCATATGGATTTAGAGCTAGAAAAGCAGGTTTAGATCAAATCGCTATCCAAAAAATAATGCATCATAAAAACCCAAATTCATGCCTTGTATATATCAAACCAACTACAGATGAAGTTATTGACGTTTTAAGAGGTATTAAATGACTATTTCAGAATTAAAATTTGATAGCTCTATAGAAAGCATCGATACTTCAAATTATGAAGATCTCAAGGCATTGTGTAAAAAGCTTGGTATAACCAACTCTGTCCTATACAGACAAAAATATCGTCAATATGGGTTACCTGCTAACCCGCAGAGAACTTGTAAAGTTTGGAAAAGCTACAAAGATTTTTTTGAGATTCCTGAATTTATTAAATATCATGAGCTTAAAGAAAAAGTACAATCCTTAGATATTAAAAATGCTACTGAATACAAAAATAAGATATCAAATTTTAAAGATCCAACATTACCTCTTGATCCGGAAAGTGTTTATGAAGAGGAATGGGAAAATTGGTATAGATTTTTAGGGAAAGAAGAACCGTATAAGCCTGATTTTATACAAAAAGATTACCTTGCTTGGGCTGAAACTATCAAAAAATTTATGACTCAAGCTAGAGGTGGTAGTACGAAGGAGACGAATTTATGTAGATTTGTTCGTCTTTATATTATTCCATTTGATAAAAGTAAGTCACCTTTTGAGTTTTTAACACAAGAAAAAGTTGATATTAGACCTTTGCGGAATATATTAGATAATATTGATTCTGAACATATGAAAGGCAAATTAATCAAAGCAGTTAATGAATTTTTAGATTATATAATTAATAACTACTTGACTATGGAAGACGAAGAAACTGGGGAAATTGTACGTGTTGCAGATGCAAGAAATCCATGTGCTTTACTAAGCAATAATCCAAATTTAGCTACCAACATGAACAGATCAGAAACTACTAAACCTTGTTTACAATATTTTTTTGTAAAAAAAGCTCAGGAATGGATTATTCCGGCTAATGCCAAATCATTTCAAGAACTTGAACACCTCCATAAGTATGATGCAGATTGGGTTAAAGTAGATTCAACCCTAATTGATCCTTACGATACTGATTGCGTATATAAAACTATAGATAACCAATTTTATATGTGGTGTCCTATGGATTGGATACATACATATGCTTTGACTAAGATACCTCTTAGAGGAAGACAAATTGCATATAATGATTCTGGTGAAGGAGATGAATATATTGCTGACGTAGATTCTAGTGGAAAAATAATTTGGAAAAAAAACAAAAGTCCTTTTGCTGGAATGACCCGTAAGCAATCTTTTATATCTCAATTAGCAGACGGGCAAATAGGTATTTTTACAACTACTAATAAAACAAATAATAATGGTAATGGCTATACAATTCCATGGATACCTGAAGATCTTGCTTTTTGGTTAGTAAAATTGCGTAAATGGCAGCAGAAATATAATCCCATTAATGCTCCTAGTGCATGGATAGAATGTAAACGTACTAACCTAAATGAGCTCCAAAGAAAAGCTAAAGGATTAAATTGCTTTCTCTTTAGACGTTTTAATGATTTTGAACCTGCTGCAGTTGGAAATGCTCTCACCCCTCGTTTAGCTGCTACCCTTTTCCATATACAGCCTACAAACTTAGCTCTAGCTACATTAGAAGGAAATCCTGCGACATTAGGTTCCTATAAATCCAAATATACTCCCCACAGCATGAGAGTCAGTCTCATTACAGCTTACGTTCTTGAAATGGGAATGCCTCTAGAAATAGTAATGAAAATTGTTGGGCACAGCTCAGTCATTATGTCGATTTATTACTGTAAAATTTCTAATGACCAAATACGAACGCGCCTTGAGGAAGGTGAAAAAATTGCTCTAAAATCGGAAGTAGATACCGTACAAAGAATAATTGAACAAAATAAAATAGAAGATATTAAAAACCAACTTGTAGGTAGCAACACTGAATTATTGGACAGTCTTACAAATTCAGTACCTGCAGGTAATTATGTTTTCCGAGATTATGGCATTTGTCCATATGCAGCTACTAGATGTGAAGATGGTGGTCCCATTATTCAAACAAGTAGTTTTAATGCTCCCACCCCACATGGTTATTTAGGGGTACAAAATTGTCTAAGATGCCGTCATTTTATAACCGGACCTGCCTTTTTAGGGGGATTATTAGCTATTACAAATGAAATTTTACTGCAATCTAACTCCCAATCTGAAATTTGCTTCAAATTACAGGATCAAATAAATGAAGCTAATAATAAAATTCACGAAATTGAAAAAGAAGAATATGAATCCAATATAAAAAGAATCCCCTTTACTAAAGGGAATGAACGCAATAAATTCGAAACAGAATTAAGGAATTATCAATCTGAATATGAAACTGCTGCCAAGAAGCTTGATATGTTATTATGCGACATTCAATCAGCTTATAAACTAATAAAACAATGCCATAATTTAATAAATAATTCTGAAGTTATTCCTTCATCAGATAAACTAGCATTGATTTCAATGCAAAATGCAGAGCTTAAAATTGAAGTTGAAGAAGTTAGTCATTATCAACAACTACAAGAAGTTTGTGAAAATGCCATAATTTATACGTCTTGTAATGCTGAAAATGCAATTTATCCACGTACTCAACTTCTTGACAGAATGGCAATGTTTAACGAAATTATGCCTCAACTCTTTATCCTTAATAAGGAACAGCAACTAATAGCAGGTCATGAAATACACAAGCTACTAATTTCGAGGTTAAAGACTTGGGAAAAAATTCAACAAGTTATAGATTGCAAAGTAAAGTTCCAAGAACTCGAATATTCTGAGCGAATAACCAAAGCTGACATAGAATTAATTTTGTCTCGTTCCAACAATTTAATTGAAGGTTAAACATGCAATTAGAAGATCTTTTAAACCAATTAAAAAAGGATTCTTCCAGCAAGGTACAACAATCTTTGGATGCAATTTTCGAGGTTTGTAAAGAACAACAAGAAAGAGGAATCAATGATTTCTCAATAAGTACTATTGCTCACTTAGGATATAAACGTGGTGTACCCAAAGCACAAAGTATCAGAAATAATACGGGTAAAAAATACAAGACTTTAATCCAAGCTTTTGCCAATACTGCTCAACAAAGTAAAACTAAATACGACATTAATAAGTCTGATGAAGATTGGATTTCTGAAATTCAAAATCCTAAACATTTACTCTTAGTTAGAATTCTCGCTTCAGAATTGAAAGAAGCTAGACAAATGCTTCAAGAAATTATCCCTCCAAAGCAAAGGATAGATATTTATGATCATAAATCTTCCTTAGTTATGGGAGATATGAAGTTTACAGAGCAAGAAGAAAGAGCTTTAAAATACTTATTATCTGGTGAATTTCAAAAAAAATGGAACTTAAAGCCCACCACATACGGAGAACTTATCGATGAAGATCAAAAACCCGTATTTAAAATGGCAACTTTAGATGCAATACGTAAAGCATTGGAATATTTGACATGAATCGTAAATTGCTAACTGTAGAAGGTTATCAACGTTTGCAAGATGAGTTAAATGATCTTGTCCGAAAAGAACGTCCAGAAATAACCAAAATTGTATCCTGGGCAGCAAGTTTAGGGGATCGCTCAGAAAACGCTGATTACCACTACAATAAAAGAAAGTTACGTGAGATTGATCGAAGAATTAGATTTTTGACTAAACTTTTTGAAGTTGCTCATAAAGTTGAGTATAGCCCTGAGCAAGAAGGAAAAGCCTACTTTGGTGCTTGGGTTGAACTCGAAAATGAGGAAGGAGAAACTATTAAATTTCGTATTGTAGGAGATGAAGAAATATATGGGAGAAAAGACTATATTTCTCTTCAATCTCCTATGGCAAAAGCTTGTCTAGGAAAATCAGTAAATGATGAAATTCAGGTTCAGACACCAAAAGGGAAAAAAATATGGTATGTAAACCAAATAAATTATATAAAATAACTAAAGACCCGATTTAACAGTTTATTTTCAAAATCATCTAAATATTCAAATTTTTCCTTATCTCTTGATTTAAGGAAATCTAAAACATAATCTATTTCATCAGGTTTTTCTATAGTGTTCCTTTCAAATATTTTTTTAGCCACTTGATTTGGGAGACCAAATTCTTCAAGCCCATTAAGTGCAGATGGATAATAAAAATTTTCAAGATTTGCAGCAAAACTTTTATAGTCTCCGGTTGAATAATTATAGAGGTTGAAGATATATTCTTGAATATCATTTAATGCATAAATTAATCTTGGTAGATTGTAACCAACTAAGTTCTTTTTAAAAGAAAAAATAGATTGAATGGAATCATCAATAGTGAAATTTTTATATTTTTTTGACCCATAATTATAATCATTGATAATAAGTTGTTTATCATCTACCTTTTGCATTACTGCTTTTATCTTTCTTTCTAGTTGACTAGCTGAGTAAACACTACCATTCCCCATTTTTTTTATATTAAAATGTTCATATAAGAGTTCACAAATATGTAATAGTTGAGGATAAGCAGGATAAGCCGTTGACCAACTCATAATTTTATTCCAATCCTTTGCATGGTTCTTAATATCTTCAGCTAATCCAATCAGATCATTCGGATTAATACTTTGATGTTTTAAAATAATATGCAAAGGAAGTATACTTTGCTCATAAAATCTCTTCACTTTTTCTTTATTATTTTCATTTATATCATCACCTAAACTTAATAATAAAATATCGGAAGCTTTTTCACTTTGAGTAATAATAGGCATATCAATAAATGGAAGTTCCAGCTCTGGTTTATCTCCTAATATATAAACATTACCTACATAGTGTTTAAACATTCTACCTGAGCGACCAGATATATTATTAAAAGTAAACATATCTAGTTTTTTCTTACCAGTAATACAATCATCATAAATGATTATATTTTTTGCATTTGTATTTACACCTTCAATAAGGGTAGATGTACATATTAAAATATTAATTTTACATTCATTGAATAAGTCAACTATTAGTGCTGCAACTGATCTAGGTATCTGTCCATGATGAAAAGCGATTCTATGCTTAATCCCCTTTACAAGTGACCAGTCAGGATGGAAGTTTTCTGATAACCAATGTGCAAAATCCTCATTAATTTTTGATTCTTCAAAAATATTGAAGTTAAGAATTTTCTTTAATAAATTACAAGCACGTTGTGGTGATTTACAAAAAATTATAGTCTGCTCTTTACTACTTAAAGAGTTTAAAATCTCTAAAAGAATCTTGTCTCTTTCAATATCTATTTCTTCATCTTTTCCCTTAGTATTTAACTCATGATAATGATAATTGGTAGATACCGTTATATAAGAGTCAAACTGGAGAAATTTACAACGTAATTCTTGCTCAATACCCTCTACTAAACCATTGATTCTTGGACCAAGCATATAGAATCGCTGACATTTAGAATATAGTTCTTTAAATGCAATATTTAGACGATCACTTCTAACATCAGAATCTGAAGTTGGTTCAAGTTTATAAAATTCATCAATAATAAAAAAATCAACTTTAAGTCGCTCTTTAAACTCTAAAACTCTTTCTTGAGTAAGAATAAATATATTTTTACTTTCTAAATTTTGATTAACTTGAGAAACAATTTTATAATGATCTTTATATTTATAAAATTTCTTTTTTAATTCATCAATTAAAGCAATAGTAGGAACGACGATTACTATATTATCAAATTCAAAACTAGCAATAAGTGCTTCTATAATTAAACTCTTTCCGAAACTTGTAGGAGCACTAAGCACAATATTTTCACCATTCATAATACGGTGAAAAACTTCAGCTTGTTTTATATGAAATATTTTTTCTTCATCTTGCGGCGTACCAAATAAAATATTTCTAAAAGTATCTTTACTAGAAATATTTTTATTACATATATATGGAAATAAACCAAGTTCACCTAATAGATGATCCAATATAAAGGATTTATCAATCTCACTTCGTCTTTCAAGACACCTAATAACAATATCTTGAACTAAAAAATTTTTTTCATGTTTATTAAACTCATTAATTAATAAAATTAGTAGTGAATCCCACTCATTGAAATTTGGATTTTCTAAATTATTCTTAGCAATTGTATACCAGTCACTCATTAATTTATCTCCTCCATAAAAGCCTCATTGATTGCTTCTATATCAGAAACAGGAAAACAAAAAACTCTTAGATCAATTAAATTAACATCATCTTCTGTAATATTATTTTTGATAACACCTCTACAATCATTTATATGCAGTTTAAATAGATCCAGAAATGCAACTTCGTTATAATTATTAATTAAATCACTATCATGCATAATGAAGACAGGTATTATAATTTTGTCGAATCTTTTATCTAAAGGAATTGTTGCATCAGATAATCTTTTTAATTTTTCTTGATAAGGCCAAGAGCTATCTATTTGGTTAGTTAAAGCATAAATCCTATTTTTTAAGGAGGATATATCTAATATATATTTAATATTTTCAATAGAGTTTAAGACTGCTTCTTCCATAGTTCTATTAACAGAAGATGCACCTATCCAGAGTTCTAATTGACCCCCATTTAATACAGCATGAGTACATGAAAAAGTTCTATTATTTACATCAAAAATTTTATTCATTACAGGAATAGTTTTATATGATTCACGAATAGCCACATGAAGACATAAATCAGCTAAAGCATTTAGATCTCCAATTGGATAATGTGATCTCGCAAGTTTAAATAACTGACGATCCCCACCAGTGAAGCTCGAACGTTCTTTTATAGAAAGACAATAATCGATTACCCAATCATACAAAAGATCAATAAGGTTGGTTAAATTCCATTTATTAAATGAAAAACCTATATCAACGCCCTTAATATTTGGCTCATCTTCGATACAATTAATACAATAGTTAAATGGTGATTTTGGGTATTTAGGAGGTTTATAGTCAAATCCCTCTTGATTGATAATTTCAACCCCAAGCTCTTCTAATTTAGAGCTTATATTTTTATTATCTAAAATATCTTTAATTGAAATAGCATATAATGTATTTTGTCCTTGTTGGACAATTAATATTCCTATACATTTTTTATCATAAAGAACTGGTGCCCCAGACATTCCCTCATAATTAGTAATAGTATTTGACTGTGATATTTCAAAACTATATGGACTAGTTTTAATATTTTCAAAACTATTTGTAATTTTAACTTTAATTAAAGCATCATGATATTCTTTTTCACATGGATATCCACATGATAAAACTTCACTATCTAAATTTACACTGGCTACATATAAATCAATATAATCTTCAATTTGATTATCAAATATTTCCAATAAAGCGATATCTAATTCATCATCATTAACTATGCAATTGGCCTCAAAATATTTATCTTCATTAAAATTATCAGTTGATACATAAACTCTAATATTTTTATAATTTTCCCCAATATTATGATTAGCTGTTAATATATTTTTTCCTGAGATTGCAAACCCTGACCCTCTAATTGTATTTCCATCATCATCTGTACTTTCAACAATGAAAATTGAGTTTAGTCTATATTCTTCATGTTTAGTTACAATCACAAGTCAATCTCCTCTACGCCCATCATGATCTTGATATTAGAGTAACTATTATTAATTTCCTCTAAAAACCATGCAGGAATATTTTTAATCTCATAATTTAAATAGATAAAAGTCTCTTTACTTTTATTGACTTTAGTAATTTTTGCTAATGTTTCTAAATCAGGATGATTATGTATATTTCCATTTGTACTTATATAATAATTTTGACAATTGATCCTATTTAGCAAACTCAAACTAGTATTATTTTTACTACCATGATGAGAAATTTTAACAAGATCGACATTTATTACATCTACCCCTATAGAATCCAGCCATGATTCTACTGTTTCTACATGACAGTCCCCTAAACAAAGTATTTTTTTTTCGTCATATTCTATAAGAAAGGATAGACTACTTTTATTTGGTAAGGATGGATCAGTAACAAATTGAGAAGATGCTAATGCATCAATAGTATTAAATGTAGTAGAAGATATTTGCTTATTAAGATGATTACCTTGTTCTAAGGAACTTAAATAGGTTTCAAACGCTTTCGCATATTTTTTGCTAATAATTCTTGCTTTAATATTTTTTTGACGTAATTTGTCTTTCCACTTTTTTCTTAATTCATTAAGATCTTCAGAAGTTGGGCCGATGAGATTAAATTTAATATCCTTACTATAAAATTCTGCAACTTTTTCTCTAAAAATAGCTTCACCAGCAACGATAGGATTACAATTTATATTTTTTGACTTTATCAAATATGATAGAGATGTTCCTTCGGAATATCCTATTTGTATATTTTGATTTATAGTTGATAATTCAGCTTTTAACGCTTCTAATCTTCTATCTAATTTGTCTTCACTGTCCACACAAATATTTGACTCTAATAATTGTTCGACACCATTGAAATAAATTTCGCCAATTTCAGGACATTGTGGATGCTGTAGTAATTTAATAATGCCATTTACATGATCATTATCTATATGTGTAATGATCAATGTGTCAATTTTTTTAATTACACCAATAACTTGAGTCTTCCAATCATCAAAGGAATCGGCTGTACCTCCATCTATTAGGATAAAGTGGTCCTTCACCTGGATAGAGATACAATCTCCGTTACCTGCTTTGTTGACTCTTATTGCGATCATAAAAAATTCAAAACCACTTTCATCCCCAATCTCAATAATACTATACTTTTCATTATGTTATTCCATATAGTTTTAATTTCCAAAACATACTTATATTACTAAATAGTAGACCTCTTTCATAAATCATTTTTTGCTCAGTTCCAAATTGTAGATTCCAGCGATTAAATTGAATCTCAAACCCAATCGCTTACCTCTATTTCGGTAACGTTCAGCAAGGATTTTGAAGGTTTTCAGGCGACCAAATACATGCTCAATAGCTATTCTTCTTTTATTGATTTCCTGATTATAGATTTTGAGTTCAGGATCCAATTTACAGTGTCTTTTGGCTTTTAATGGCAACAGGCTATTGGGATACAATGCATAAATTTCCTGATAGCCTTTATCTGCAAGGATAAAAGCCCCAAAAGGAATCTTCTTTAAATTGCATTTGAACAACTCGAAATCATGCACTGTACCGCGACTGGTACACAAACTCAGAATTTGCTGAGTTTTGTAGTGAATCATGGCCTGTACTTTAAAGGTGTGAGTCTTTTTCTTGCTGCTATAGCTTTTCTTCTGTTTTTTTAGGCCTTTGTATTGGAATTTCTGTAGCATCTACGATCACCACATTCCAGTCTATGCCTTCGCCTTCGGACAAATTCTTCGGTAAATTAAAAAGATTAGACTGAATCAGGCAGTCTTCAACGTGACGTACAATTCGTGAGGCTGTTGGCTCTGAAACTCCATAACTCGTAGCAACGTGAAATAAAGTTCGGTATTCACGCCAATAGCTCAGACAGAGCAGAACCTGATCCTCCAAGCGCGGCTTAGTTTGGGTGCTACAGATAGTTGAAGATATCCGAAATCAAAACTTCTAATATGATAATAAGCCAAATTGACTATCAAAAATTCTTTATTTAGCACCTAATATTGTCTTTAAAGGATTTAATCCAAAATAAGTTTTTTAATTCTCATTTTATCGAAGATCATTTGGATAAATTCCTCCACAGTTGAGTCCTCCCATAATTGATCTATATCCAAGAAGCGCTCAAGAAATAAAATAACATGTGATTTACTATAATTTTTTGGTAAATAACTTGCTTTAGTCCAAACTTTCCTTTTATTACTAATAATACAATTTTTATATACAACATTTTTTAGGAACTTTCTTTTCTCATCATCAAAATAATCTAACTGATACAAAGCCACATTTACTGAATCGGAAAGATACCCATAAATTGATTTTAAATTATAGTTCTGACAAAGTTCCTCAATTTGCAATTCAACAGCATTGTTTAATTTAAAACTAAAACCAGTATTATATTTTATGGTTTTTTGCAATCGCAAGACCTCATACAATCTATGATTTAATAAAAAAGATGAAATCATACTTAAATCATTTAAATTTAATTTATAGCTTTCAATTTTATTTATTATAAGTTTACAAAAATCTTTAACTTTAATAATTTTAGGAACCCATACAATTGGATGTATTTCCATACTATCATAGCCAGAACTTCCATAAATGTCTTTTAAAACCTCAGAAACTAAATTTTTTCCAAATACTCTATTTAAAAAGACAAGTTCATCACTTTCGTCATCTTCTTCACCTTCTGTATAAGGAAAAGGATGGTAGAAAATTTTTTTATTAATTAATTTATTCAGAAAATCATTCTTATTAAAATTTTCAACATATAAAAATCTCTTAAAATTAAAGAACTTCAACTTCCCAAACATATTTACATTATAGCCTGTATATATTTCATACAAATATATTAATTCAAGAAAACTTAAGCTATTTAATAAATCCAAATAATTATATATAAAAATATTTTTATAATTATTATTGAATATGTCAGTAAAATTAGCCAAACTTGGCAGTAAACTACCATACTCCAAAACAATCCTATCTTTTAACTGATTATTTTCGCATTCTTCACAGTGATCATTATTACGCAGTAGATGCTCTGCCAATTCTTTACGTGTAAATATTTTATTTTCATTCTCACATTCTGGACAAGTTCTACATTTATTAACTAAAACATAGCCTATTTGTTTTAAAGTGACTTCTAATTGAGGTATAGAATTTTTTAAATTATATTTTTCAAAAATTTGCTTATATTTGTATTTATATGCTTCTTTCTTATAATTATAATAATCTGCTTCATCTAAAACAGACCAATAATCGCGAAGTAAACCTTCACTAGCTTCATCACAGGAGATAATTTCTAACATAATAATCGAAAATCAATAACACTATTAGATATCTTCTTTCTTTTTTTATGACCAATATATGGCAAGATATTACAGAAACCTGACTTTATCTGATTAAATTTTAATCGCATTTATTAGAAATTTTTTCCAACTTAACCACAGAATTATATATTCAATCAAAGGTTCTGAAATAGCTCCCTTAAGGGAGCTATATATTTATTTCGTAGGACATGAATCTTTATACTTATGATAAGCAGGTGCAATATTTTTAAACCAATCAGCAGTGAAATTCGTTGCTGTAGCTAAAGCACCATAATGCTGTTCATTTACTCTCGCAATTTTTAATCATTTAATTAATAGTATACTCAATAGAGTATGCATACTATTTATAATTATATGTTTTTAAAAAATATTTTTTTATTTAGTATGAATAAAGGGGTTATAATTTTAAATCCGCGTTTTCCGAACGATCGCCGAGACTCGCTGCCCAGTTCACTTTTCGGGTAATTTCTGGTCGTTCTTCATGCCACAAATGCTGCAATTCTGCGACCAGTTTGTCATGTCCAGAACGTGTAATTAAGTTAGATTTCATAGTATTTTTTGATGTTCTGCTTACAATTTATTTACAAGAATGGGCTATTTTATCCGCTATTTACACACAACTAAAGTTTATAAAATTAATTCTTCAATTAAATTAATTCTTTATGCTACATATCTCTAAAAAGTTTAGTACAAAATTTGACAAGTTTATTTTTCATGCTTATTATTCGCGCATGTTTTTAAATCGCTTACTTTTTAATCTATGTAGAAATTCTACATTATTCTCCTTTTAATCTAATGTCATTTTGAATGACGTCATGCCTGCCCAACCCTTATTGAATTTATCAAACTTGAAAAAGCTTGAGGCATGTGCGCCTTTGCTTTTTAGGGCATAAATTACTTGTAGCGGAGACAACATGCACAGTAGTTCAACTTCTGGGGTGAGGCTTTGCCTTAACTCTTTAAAATCTTCTTTCTCCTTAAAAATTCTTGCTTTTAGTACGTTGTTAATTCCGTTTCATAGTATTAATGCAAGTAAATCGTACCAATACGATTCTGTCGTCAACGGCAAACAACTCACTGTTGTTTCAGTTGAAAATTCGACCACAGTATTTAAAGATGGTACGCATCTACATGGGTTTGGTTATGACCTCGCGCGTAACTATGCCAACAGCTTAAACGTCAAACTGGTGTTTAAAACTGTGCCTGATAATGCGACCGCACTAAAATGGGTATCGCAAGGTAAAGCCAATTTTGCCATGACCACCGCAGATGTAAGTTCAATTGAACAGAAGCGTTTGACTTCTTTTTCAGCAACCTGTGGTGATATCGGCAGCCTGCAACAAAATGGCTTAAATACAAACCTGAATTGGGTATTTAAACATGCGGATGATCCACTGACACAAACCGCAAGTGGTTTTGTGTGTAAGGGGAAACAGTCCGGTTCGATTCGACAACTTGCATCATTTTATAATCAGAATGCTGTAAGAGAAGAATCATGGGATAGCATTCAGCGTGATTTAAATCAGCGTATGCCTATTTATAAAGCCAGCTTTAAAAATACCGCTGCAAAATATGATTTAGATTGGCATCTATTAGCAGCTATTGGTTATCAGGAATCGTATCTGAAACCGAATTCTGTATCGCCTACCGGTGTGCGTGGTTTGATGATGCTGACCAACAGTACGGCAAAAGCTATGGGGGTAAGTAACCGAACTGACCCGGCTCAAAGTATTGAAGGTGGCGCGAAATATTACGACCAGATGTTAAGTCGCTATGAAGATGTTCCCTTTCCTGATCGTAACTGGTATGCGCTCGTGGCCTATAATATGGGACCTGGCGCGGTAAATCAGATTCAGAAACGAATTCAGGCACAAGGTAAAAATCCAAATAATTGGGTCAATCTGTATAGTTATTTAGATCGTAACAAAGCCAGCAATGGCCGTTACCGTCAAGCGGTACAGTATGTAACGCGTATTCGCTCTTATTTAGAACATATTAAAACTACACAGTTAGTGAATATTTAATCTCTTCTAAATATAAAAAAAGCTTACCCAAGGGTAAGCTTTTTTTATGCTTAAAATGAATTAAGCAAAATTCTTAAGTCGTTTGTTCAAGTACTTTCTTGAACAAATCTTTTTGTTCTTGGCTTGGCTTGGCAGTTTGTAAAGCCATCAATTGCGACATATCACCTTGAACTTTAATTTTGCCGGTCATGAATGCCTGCATAGCAGCTGCCATATCAAATTCCAGGAACACTTTACGAAGGGTTTCACCATCCATGTTCAAAGTGGTTTTAGCATTTGGAGACAGACCTTTTTTGATTGTACCACCATCCAAAGACAATTCTGTATTGCCTTGTGAATCTGTAACGACTAAGTTAATTGCTAAATTTGCAAGTGCAGGCGCCAAGTTTAAGTCACCTGCTTGAGCAGTTAAGCTTTCTACATTTGAAAACCAATCATCAGTTAAAAAGGTAGGCATGATCTTTCCTCAATTTATTCGTTCATTTGTGTCGCCTATCCAGACAACATCTTTGTGAAGCTATTTGTGCTTGACGCTTGTTATAGCATGTAAAATTGTTTTCTGCTTAACGTTTTTTGCACGACACGTTCAATTTTTATATTTTTAATACATTATTTAACTAAATCAAATATATAAAATAGACACCAATCCTAAAACTGGTGCCTACCGTAACCATTATTCAGCAGCAAAACCTAAATTCACCATATTGATGCGTTTGCTCTGTGGTTCATCTTCTGTTGAACAGCTACCGGTGAAATCAAGTTCACGTTGTTCATCTAAAGCTTCAAAGTCAAACAATTCACGATCGGCCAATTGTGAAGGCGATACGTTTTGCATGGCACCAAAAATACTATGTAAACGCTTCGGATATTGAGCATCCCATTCACGCAACATATTATTGATCATCGCGCGCTGTAAATTTTCCTGTGAACCACACAAGTTACACGGAATAATCGGGAACTGACGCATTTCTGCATACTTGATGATGTCTTTTTCTTCCACATAAGCCAGTGGACGAATCAGGATATTCTTCTTGTCAGATGACAAAAGTTTTGGTGGCATGGCTTTCAAGCTGCCGCCATGGAACAAGTTCAGGAAAAAAGTTGCCATAATGTCATCACGGTGATGACCCAAAGCCACTTTAGTCGCGCCAATTTCTTGTGCAAAACCATATAACGAACCACGACGTAAACGCGAGCACACTGCACAATACGTTTTACCTTCAGGGGTCAATTTTTTGGTAATGCTGTAGGTGTCTTTTTCCAGAATGTAATATGGAATGTTATTTTCTTCTAAATAACGTGGCAAGACATCTTCAGGGAAACCCGGCTGCTTTTGGTCAAGGTTCACCGCAACGACATCAAAGTTTATTGGTGCAATGCGTTTAAACTGCAACATAATGTCCAGCAAGGTATAACTGTCTTTACCACCAGAAATACATACCATCACCTTGTCACCTTCTTCGATCATTTTAAAATCACGAATGGCATGACCGACTTGGCGGCGAAGCTTTTTCAACAAACGGTAATATGCCGAACTTGTTGGCAGTTCTGGTTTGAAATTAAATCCTTGTTCGGACTCAACTGGCGAGTACATAGACGAGATTTACCCATAAATAAAAATACCGCGCAATTTTATCCGATTCAGTCTCACATCGCACCAAAAGAATGTAATTTCTGAAAATTGATTATTGTTGTCATTTTCATGTAATCAACCACATGTTATTTTGGACGGTACAGTTCAAATTTTAGCCACAATGCTTACCAATTGTACTTTTCCACAGTTGTCCACAAAACCTGTGGATAACTTTGTGGATTTCAAAAGGCTTGACAAGGTGTCCGACCTATTATTTAAGGCTTCTATTTAAATTGATCATTTTTTGATCAATTTTATTTTTAATAGAAATCAACAATTTAATAGTGTCAAGTTATCCTGATTAAAAAAAAATTAAAATATTTTTTGATTACTATCTCTGCAATTAGCACTTGCTTTTTACAAACTTGCAGAGAAATTAGTTCCAGAATACTTTTAATTGTGTTTTTTTTTGTTAAACTCCTGTTGAACTGTCTGGAGCAGATTTTTTTCTATATAAAAAAATGAAAAATAACATTGTAAGCATGGGACTTTATTTTTTGGGGTGTGTAACAGTTGGTTCTGTTGCATCGACCAGTTATGCCGGTCAAACCATCTACCAGTTAAAAGAATCGAATGGCACCACCCTACTCACCAATAAAAAGGCTCGCTATAACCATTTAAAAGTGGAAAAAAAGACCTATTACCCGGACAGTAATATCCATAGTTATAGCAATTGGGGCAGCTCTGAGGCTTCGGTATTGCCTAGCTATAGCCGTAATAAAAATGCCTTTGACTCGATTATTAAACAAGCAGCATCACAACACGGTATTTCTGAAGGCTTAATTAAAGCAGTCATGCATACTGAATCTGGGTTTAATGTCAATGCACGTTCACCGGTCGGTGCACAAGGACTGATGCAACTGATGCCTGCAACGGCGCGACGCTTTAATGTTTCCAATGCATTTGATCCGCACCAGAACATTATGGGTGGGGCAAAATATTTATCTTGGCTGATGAAACGTTTTAACGGCAATACTTCACTGGTTTTAGCCAGCTATAATGCCGGTGAAGGGAATGTTGCAAAATATGGTGGCATTCCCCCGTTTAAAGAAACCCAAGATTATGTCAGACGGGTCAGCAGCCGTTATAGCAACTTATATTCCAATGGTCTGGGTAACAGCTCAAGTTCAACCAACCCGAGTTCTGATGCTGGAAAAATTGTTGCTCAATCCAACAATTATGAAACAGCCTCATCACATGCAGCGCCTCGTTATAGTTCGCAGCGTCAAATTATTGTGGCATCCGATGGCAGCTTCACTGATGCTCCCGGCTCGTACACCACGGCACATGCCACGGCTTCAGCAAAAATTTCAATTACCGACTAATAAAGTCATTTTTTGAAATCTGCATCATCCAACAGAATTACTTATTTTTCTTCTTGAATTTTTAAGACTTACACCTCATATTTAGTAGATGATTTTTGATTCATAAATCAGATTATTTTTTTATTATAAGAGGATTCTCTCAATGATGCGGATTGGTTTGTTCTTGCTTACCAACCTCGCGGTACTGGTTGTAGCTGGCATTATTTTGTCACTCTTCGGTGTCGGTAGTTACCATGGCGCGGGTGGCTTAAATCTAGGCAACCTATTGGTCATCTGTTTTGTCTTTGGTATGGTTGGTTCTATCATTTCCCTGTTCATGTCAAAATGGATGGCGAAAAAAACCACTGGGACAGAATTAATTGACCCGAATGCGCCTCGTAACCAAGCCGAAGCATGGTTATTACAAGAAATTGCACAATTGTCGCAACGCGCTGGTATCAATATGCCAGAAGTGGGTATTTTCCCTTCTTATCAGTCCAATGCTTTTGCAACAGGTTGGAACAAAAACGACGCTTTAGTAGCCGTTTCAACGGGTTTACTCGAACGAATGAACAAAGACGAACTTCGTGCGGTACTTGCGCATGAAATTGGTCACGTTGCCAATGGTGATATGGTGACCCTTGCCCTGATTCAAGGTGTCGTCAATGCCTTCGTGATGTTCTTTGCACGTGTCGTTGGTGATTTTATTGACCGTAATGTGTTTGGTCGTGAAGATGGTGAAGCACCGGGTCTAGCTTACTTCGGTATTACCATCGTACTGGATATCGTGTTTGGTATTTTGGCATCTTCTATCGTGATGTGGTTCTCACGTCAACGTGAATACCGTGCCGATGAAGCTGGTGCACGTTTAGCCGGTAAACAAGCCATGATTTCAGCCTTGTTACGTTTACAGGCAGAATCAGAACTACCTGATCAAATGCCTAAAGAAATGAAAGCGTTTGCAATTGCGGAAGGTAAAGAACAAGGGTTCAGCTTGGCGGCTTTGTTCCAAACTCACCCAACCATTGAGCAACGTGTAGCAGCATTACATCAGTTAAACTGCCCATAATATGGTTTGATTAAAAATACCAGTTGATTAAATTGAATATCAAAAAGCCTCCACGTGGAGGCTTTTTTAATGCTGTTGAATGCAACCTAATAAGCTGCCGTTGATCTCATGACACAGAACATTTCTATTTCAACCAAATGTTCTATCCCAGTAATTCGCGCTGGTGCAAATACAGACCAATTTAAACCCTGCCATGCGTGATAAAGTGTTGCCAAATTCTCAACCTGAGTACACGCACTATGCCAAGAGCATTTAGGATCGAGCTCGGAATGATGAAAAAATTCCAGACTTAAACTGCCACGGTGTAGAATCATCCCCCCATACATTCATCCATTGATTGGATTGATAGGTAGATTGAAAACCAAGCATGCGATAAAAATCACATGTCGCGTCAAAATTGATTGCGGGTAAATTCGCAGCAATATAATCCATGATTCTTATCCATAAACCTTATCGAGTAAAATCAAAAAGCACTCAATCCTTGAACCCATTGCCATAACCAGCTCAAACCGAACCACATCGCAATCAGCATCAGTACCAAAACGATTGCCCCCAGAAGATCTGGAATATGTAACCACAGCCAAGTCACCACAGGATTTCGCCAAAAGGCTGAGCTCTGCTGTTTATTTTCCAGGCTTTCATGCAAAAATGGATGAACCACATGTGAATCACTGTGAATCTGATATTCCTCTCGAATATGCTCATGCACAATGGTTAAGGCTTTACGGCTTGGACGTATAAAGATATCAAAAACGGTTCCAAGCACCGGAATAAATCCGACCACAGCATCCACTATGGCCAGTTTCATCACCGAATTGAGTTTGCTTTGTGGCACCCCTATTTGCTTGGCTTTATAAATTGCATAACAGGTCAATACAAAACCTGCGACATCACCAACCACAGGAATCGTACTCAATGCGGCATCTGCCCCGACCCCTTGCTTGGTGAATGGGATACGCACCACCGAGTCCATCATATTGGCAAACTTGGCTAAATCCCGCTCTAGACGCACCACTTCTTGCTGGCTGAGTTTTTTTTGTTGTTGCTCTGGCATAGGCCTCAATTCCAAGGAAAGCATTATCTAAACACTTGAGATTAGACCATATCTTTTCTACACGCTGTGTATCGTTATGATAAGTAAAGCAGTTAACTGATCTGCCAGAACAAATCAAGATTTAGAGTGAGTACATTTTTTTGGTTCATAAAATGCAGCGATCAATTAATGACTCGACAGGCCTCCTGAAAATACCGATGAGGTGAGTGTGATTACTCAAGATTTCTGTTGAGCTTTACCCTTAAATACAGTTCGGATCAGGACATACATAAATGGAATAAAAACCAGTACCAACAAGGTCGCAAATATCACCCCTCCCAGCACACTGACGCCAATTTCTTGACGACTGACTGCTCCCGCACCAAAGGCAAAGACCAATGGAATCACACCTGCTCCAAAAGCCAATGAAGTCATGAGAATCGGGCGTAACCGCAGGCTTGCCCCTTCCAGAGCCGCTTCAATAACACTGCGTCCTTGTGTCTGTGCAAGTGATGCAAACTCCACGATTAAAATGGCATTTTTACATGACAAGCCAATGGTGGTCAGTAACGCAATCTGGAAATAAATATCGTTGGGAAAGCCAGCAAAATAACTGAACAGGATATTGCCGCCAACCCCCAAAGGAATAGCACTCAATACCGCAGTAGGAATCGACCAGCTTTCATATAAAGCAGCCAAACACAGGAAAATGAAGCCAATTGAAATCAAATAAAGTAATAGTGCCTGATTACTTGATTTCCGTTCTTCGAAAGACACACCGCTCCAGGCTAAATCAATTCCGGAAACTTTGCTGACCAGCTGATCAATATCCCGCATTGCTTCCCCGGAACTTGCATTAGACGCTTTATCAGCTTCGAGTTCGATAGCCGTATAGCCATTAAACCGGTTCACAATTTCTGGAGCACCCGACCAGTTGACTTGAGAAAAATTGGTGAATGGCACCATTTCATTATTGCTATTTCTGACCGACCAATATTGCAAATCTTCCGGTTTGGCACGATAAGCCGCATCACTCTGCATAATGACTCTTTTAATTCGTCCGCGATCAATAAAGTCATTAATGTACTTGCCCCCCAAAGCTGCAGACAGGGTACTGTTAATATCTGTTGGAGTTAAACCGGAAGCCATCGCGGCTTTTTGATCAATCGTCACTTTAAGATTGGCTTTTTCAGGTGCGGTTCGTTTATCCAAGTTTTCAAATGATGAATACTGTTTCGAATCTTCTTTGAGCTGGTTAAATTTTTGCGTTAAAACTTTGCGACCTTGACCATCAATATCGCGAACCCAAAGATTTAAGCTACTGGTGTCTCCCAGACCATTGACCACCGGTGGCATGGAAACAGTAATACGTGCATTCTGGTTTTTACGGAAAAATTGGGTCGCACGCTCCTTGATTGCATCTGCGGTATTTACTTTGCCAGAACGTTGATCCCAGGGTTTTAATTTAATAAAACCCTGTGCCAGATGCTGCCCAGTCCCGCTACGGTTTCGACCATAACGCAGCATCACCAAATCCACATTGTCTGTTTCATTTTCCAGAAAATAGCGACGCACCGTTTCCCCCATTTCAATGGTTTTGGTCATTGGTGCATTGTCTTGTAAAGTCACTTGCAGGCTCAGTGAACCCTGATCTTCACTGGGTAAATAGCTGGTGGGCAATGCACGGTAAAACAAGGCAAAAACACTGACTAGAGCCAAAGCAACGACCAAAGTAATCAGGCGGTTTTGAATGGTCAAAGAAGACAGTTTAAGATATTTACCTTTCACCTGATCCAGCAAATGGTTAAACCGGTTTGCCCAGCCATAAGGTTTTTCGATCGGTTTTAACACCAATGCACACAATGCCGGGGTCAGAATTAAAGCAACGGCCAAGGAAATAGTCATCGCCGTAACTAAAGTTATGGAGAATTGACGGTAAATCACTCCTGCTGAACCACCAAAAAATGCCATCGGAATAAATACCGCAGTCAGCACCAGAGTAATCCCGATCAATGCGCCACTGATTTCCTGCATGGACTGGATCGATGCCTGCTTGGCGTCCAAGCCTTGTTCATGCATCAGCCGTTCAACATTTTCAACCACCACGATGGCATCATCCACCAGCAAACCAATCGCGAGCACCAAGGCAAACAGGGTTAAGGTATTGATACTCAATCCCAGCACATATAACACTGCCATGGTACCCAGAATCACCACGGGTACAGTAATCGCAGGAATAAAGGTCGCACGCCAGTTTTGCAGAAAAATAAACATCACCACGATCACCAGCAAAATGGCTTCAAACAAGGTCTTTACCACCTCATGAATGGATTGCTGAACGAAAGGTGTATTGTCATTTGGATAAACCAGTTTATAACCTTTAGGCAGTGTTTTGGAAATGTGGGCGACCGTTTCATTAATCAGTTTTGAGGTTTGAATGGCATTGGCACCGGATGCCAGGGAAACCGCCATACCGGCTGATGGATAGCCATTGGTGGTATTATAGGATTGATAATTTTCCGCCCCAATTTCTACACGGGCAACATCCTTTAAGTAGACATATTCCCCGGCCTGGCTAGACTTGATAATAATATTGTTAAATTCATCAACCGTTTTTAAACGTGTTCCTGATGTGACTTTGGCATTTAAGTATTGTTCTTCTAGTCCCGGCAATTCACCTATTCCACCCGCTGCAACCTGGGTATTTTGTGCTTCTACTGCTTTCTGAATATCGCTGGGCATCAACTTATACTGTTTAAGCTTATTTGGATCCAGCCAGATGCGCATGGCAAACTGTGAACCAAATACATCAACTTCACCTACGCCCTCTACACGGGCAATTTCCGCCTCTAAATAACTTAACAAATAGTCGGATAATTCAATATTGCTGCTTTTTCTAGTTTCATCATATAAGCCAATCACCATATGGGTATCACCCAGAGATTTGAATACATTGACTCCTTGGCGCTGTACATCTTCAGGTAATCGGCTCACGACGCTATTAATGGCATTTTGTACCTGAACTTGTGCAGTATCCGGGTTGGTACCATTTTCAAAGCTGATATTAATCCGGCTACGACCGGTGGAGTCACTGCTAGAACTAAAGTAAAGCAAGTGGTCTAAACCTTTAATTTGCTGTTCTAAAATCTGGGTGACACTTTCTTCAACGGTCTCGGCATCCGCGCCGGAATAAGTGGCGCTAATCGCAATTCTAGGTGGAGCAATGTCTGGATAACGCTCTACCGGTAAATTAATGACTGCAAAAAGTCCCAGTGCCATAACAATAATGGCCAATACACCGGCAAAAATAGGTCGTTGAATAAAATATTTCGACAGCATATGAGGTAATCGCAGTATAAGTAAGTGGAACTAGGCAATAAAAACTGGTTCTAAAATAGCAAATTAAAGCGGCTATACAGTAACTAAAAGTTAAAAACACACTATCATAGATATGAAATCTTATTTTTCTCCCTAAATAAGGAGAAACTATGGAGATACACCGCTTAATCAAGCGCTAAGCGTATGCTTCCTCCCGCATCTTTACCATTAGACTGTGAATAGATTATTTTACAAAGTCATTTCATTAAAAAGAAAAGACTGGGCTTTGCATAGGGCAATTTTATTTAACTAAAATTCAGCAATTTTTTTTGTAATATAAAAATATAACTTTCAAGTTTTTTAGAATTAAGCCATATTTAAGCCTTATGATCTATCTTTCCTGAAATTTAGCAAAAAAATTAAGTCATGAATCAACCCTCTCCATACAAAGGCAAAACCGGTTTTAAGCGTGTGATGAATGCAACCCATTATTCTATTTCAGGTTTTAAAACTGCATTTATCAATGAAGCTGCATTTCGTCAAATTGTATTCATAAATTTAATTCTGATCCCTGCCAGTTTTTTTCTGAATGTATCCCGTGTAGAACAAGCCGTGATGATTGCGGTGTGTTTACTGGCACTGATTGTTGAATTATTTAATTCAGCGATTGAAGCTGTCGTAGACCGTATTTCTTTGGAAAGACATGAACTTTCAAAAAATGCCAAAGATATGGGTAGCGCTGCGCAATTTGTCGCACTGGCAATTATTTTCTTTACATGGCTGATTATTTTAGTGCCCTAAGCTTTATCTTTCTTCAGTCATTAAAATAAAGAGATTATTCATTGCGATGCAATTCGCTACATAAAATGAAAAAGGGAACATAAAAATATGTTCCCTTTCTTATATTCTGTTTTGATCAGCCATAAAAAAACCCTGCTTTCGCAGGGTTTTTTTTGAATCACTCGGGAGGATTAACCACCGAATTGGTTCATTGTGTTTTTAGCATCATCACCAGCTTTAAGGGCATTGTCACCAGCGAAGATTTCTTTGTGGTCGTCACCGATGTCAGAACCAGCCATTGCTTGGTGTTTAACACATGCGATTGTACCGCGGATTTCTTTACGTTGTACGCCAGCAACATAAGCAAGCATACCTTCTTCACCGAAGTAACCTTTAGCAAGCTCGTGAGTAGAAAGAGCAGCTGTGTGGTAAGTCGGAAGTGTGATCAAGTGATGGAACACACCCGCTTCACGAGAAGCATCTGCTTGGAATGTACGAACTTTTTCATCAGCGTCAGCAGCCAATTCAGTTTCGTCATACTCAGCGCTCATTAATTTAGCACGGTCGTAAGCAGAAACATCTTTACCTTCAGCAACATAACGGTCATAAGTTTGTTGACGGAAGTTTAAAGTCCAGTTGAACGATGGAGAGTTGTTATAAACAAGTTTCGCATTTGGAACAACTTCTTTAACACGGTTAACCATGTGAGCGATTTCGTCAACGTTTGGAGTCGCAGTTTCGATCCAAAGTAAGTCAGCACCGTTTTGAAGGCTAGATACACAGTCAAGTACAACACGATCAATTTGAGTGTCAGCACGGAACTGGTAAAGACCAGAAGGTAAACGTTTAGGACGGTGTAATTTACCGTTACGTTTGATCAGGATTTCGTCTTCTTGTGCTTCAGAAATATCAATTTCAGAAGTTTCTAAGTAGCTGATGTACTGAGAAGCGATGTCGCCTGGCTCTTTAACCACTGGGATTTTTTGAGTCAAGTCAGCGCCTTCAGAGTCAGTACGCGCAACGATGATACCGTCATCAAGACCCATTTCCAAGAATGCATAGCGAAGTGCGTGGATCTTAGCGATGAAGTCTTCGTGTGGAACGGTTACTTTACCAGCTTGGTGACCACATTGTTTCGCGTCAGATACTTGGTTTTCGATTTGTAGTGCACAAGCACCCGCTTCGATCATTTTCTTAGCAAGTAAGTAAGTCGCTTCTTCGTTACCGAAACCAGCATCGATATCCGCAATAATTGGAACGATGTGAGTTTGGAAACCGTCGATTTGCGCAGTGATTTCAGCCGCTTTAGCAGTATCACCCGCTTCGTTTGCTTTTTTAAGCGCACGGAACAAATCGTTTAATTCTTTTGCGTCAGCTTGACGAAGGAAAGTGTAGATTTCTTCGATCAAAGCAGGTACTGAAGTTTTTTCGTGCATAGACTGGTCAGGAAGTGGACCGAATTCTGAACGAAGTGCAGCAACCATCCAACCAGATAAGTAGATGTAGCGTTTGTCAGTTGTACCGAAGTATTTTTTGTTCGCAATCATTTTTTGTTGTGCGATGAAACCGTGCCAGCAACCCAAAGATTGAGTGTATTTGCTAGAATCAGCATCATATTCAGCCATATCACGACGCATAATAGCAGCAGTATATTTAGCAATGTCTAAACCAGTTTTGAATTGGTTTTGCATTTGCATACGCGCAGCATCTTCTGGGCTGATATCTCGCCAAGTGTTGCCGAATTTTGCTTTTAATTCGCGGATTGCGTCAATCGCTGTTTGGTATGTAGTCATGATATTTTCCTGTATATAATTTTAGGACTTCATCAATCAAAGGACTAAATCTGCAAGATATTAATTTGTTCAGATTTAGAGCGCTTCGTTGCAATGGACACAGCTTAGTTTGACTAAAAAAATTAATCCAATAGTCTGCAAGAATCTTCAGTATTTATTTAAAAAATATGTAGATTAAAGTCTAATTATAATTGTCGCTAAATTTTATAAGTTAATGATTTTTAAAATTATAATAAAAATATAAAAAGTCTTTTTTTGTATAACAAATAATCAATATGCTGTTTTATTCTTCATTAGACCTAAGTATAGGGTCTAATAAAAAAGACTCGTCTTTTCGTTTTTATCTCGTTTTTCTTATTTTATCGTCATTATTTTAAAAATGTAATTGCATTTTATTTCACCAAATAAAATGCCTTTACCTTTTTCTGCATTCAAATCCTGAGCTGCAAAAACACCATTCTATTTATGGCAATTCAATATAATTAAAAAACCGTTTATGTGATGTAATTGCATGAGCCGCAATACGAGCTTCAAATTACAGTATTGAAGATAGGAAAATCATCAAATTCATATTTCAATCTGTTTAAAACTCAATGGATAATCACAGAGAATTCACAACTGATAAGAATAGCCAATATCGTAAAAAACCACTTTTAGGGCGGCTTTTTTTTCATCATATTTCCTACACAAGCCTTACTGCTTATGGCATAATCAATATAATTTCATGGTTTTATTGTTGGTATTTTTTATATGAATCTGGAGCGGGTCGATCTCAATCTATTAATTTACCTTGATGTTCTTTTACGTGAAAAAAATGTTACCCGCGCAGCAGAACAATTGGGTGTTACCCAACCCGCTATGAGTAATATTTTACGTCGTCTACGTAATTTATTTAATGATCCGCTTTTAATCCGTTCTTCTGAAGGCATGACACCTACAGAACGTGCTTTAGAATTACAACCTCGTATTCGTGATGCGCTTTCTGATTTGTCGATGATTTTAGAACCTCGTACAGAATTCCGTCCTTATACCTCGAATCGTGTTTTCCGCATTATGACCTCTGACTATGCCGAAGCGACTTTAGTTCCTCGCCTGGTTAAAGCATTGCGTTCAGAAGCTCCGAATGTCGTTCTCGACTTTTTAACCCCAAGTGACGTGTCTTACCGCGACATGGAACAAGGTAAAGTTGATTTAGCCATTAACCGATTCAATGAAATTCCACAAAGTTTCCACCAGGTCTTGGTTTGGCGTGACAGTTTTTCTTGTTTGCTGAACAACAAACACCCTGCCAGCGCCAACTTAAATCTTAAAAGCTATTTAGATGCACAACATATCTGGGTGTCTAAAACTGGTATGGGCGTTGGCTTTGGTGTCAATCCTGATAAACAGGCAGGTCTGGGCTGGATTGATCAAGCTTTAGAACGTATTGGTCAAAAACGTAAAATTTCGGTTTTTACCCGTCATTATCAAATGCCTGCACTTTTGGCATCCAATGTTGATTTGATTGCAACGCTGCCAAGCCGTATTGCAAGACTGCAATCCAACAATCCAAACCTGCTGATCAAAGACCCACCGTTTTATATTCCTGAATTTGAATTGAAAATGGCGTGGTGTCCGTTGTTGCATCATCATCCTGCACACCGTTGGTTACGTCAGCTGATCCTGTATGTAGCCCGTCAAATGATTGAAGAAGAAAATCGCGAATTTTTAAGCAATAACTCACAATTTTCTCACTATTAATCGTAAAAATTCTTAAATTATTCTTTTTTAAGATTATACTGTGCTCATCAAGGTAGTAATTGCTTACTACCTTCAGTTCTTTTGTGTTAAAAATATTCCATAATAATGATGATCTACAGGTGGATTCGTGAGCCTTTTCCAGAATATCCTCATCATCGTGATACTGATTGCCGGAGCCGGCTTTCTCTCTTTAACTGAGATTGCCCTTGCCGGTGCACGTAAGGTCAAACTTAAAATCCTTGCAGAATCGGGCGATGAACGCGCTCAAAAAGTTTTAGACTTACAAGAACAATCTGCTGATTTCTTTGCGGCTTCGCAAATTGGCTTAAACGCGGTTGCCATTCTCGGTGGTATCTTGGGTGAAGCAGCATTTCGCCCCTATATCGTAAATTTTGTGAATCGCATTTATCAAGGTCCATGGACTGAAAACATTGGCTTTATCCTCTCCTTTAGCTTAGTCACCTCGCTGTTTATTCTTTTTGCAGATTTAATGCCAAAACGCATGGCCATGATCGCACCAGAAAAAATTGCGGTTTCTGTTATTAACCCGATTCAAGTTTTTATCAAAATTTGCAAGCCACTCGCCTGGGTGATCAATGCCATCGCGAATTTGCTGTTCCGTTTGTTTAAAATCAACACCATCCGTGATGACAATATTACTTTTGCCGATATTTCTGCAGTGATGGATGCGGGTGCACAAGCCGGTGTACTACAAAAGCAGGAACATCATTTCATTGAAAATGTATTTGAACTTGAAGAACGCAATGTCCCTTCAAGCATGACCACACGTGAAAACGTGGTGTTTTTCACCTTAAAAGAATCTGAAGCCAGTATTCGCCAGAAACTCGCAGAATATCCTTATTCCAAGTTTTTGGTTTGTAGTGAAAATATTGATGATGTGATTGGCTATATTGATGCCAAGGATATTTTAGTCCGTATTCTGAATAACCAGTCTTTACTGCAACTGAATGAAAATACCATTCGTAGTGTACTGACCATTCCAGATACGCTAACGCTTTCTGAATTACTGGATCGCTTCCGTTCAACCAAGGAAAAATTCGCGGTTGTCATTAACGAATATGCGCTAGTTGTTGGTGTGATTACCTTATCCGACATTATGATTACTGTAATGGGCGACTGGGTGACGACGATTGAAGCCGATCAGCAGATCATCAAACGTGATAATAATTCATGGCTGATTGATGGCAGCACGCCGATTGAAGACATCAAGCATGCGCTTGAAATTGATGAAATGCCGGATGATGAAAACTATGAAACCATCGCTGGTTTCATGATGTATAAATTACGCAAGATTCCACGTCCTGCAGATGCAGTGATATTTGGTGCTTATAAATTTGAAGTGGTGGATGTCGATCATTTTAAAATTGACCAATTACTGGTGACACGCCTACTCGAAAGACCAGCAGAAAATGATAGTCAGGAACAAGCAGAGTAATCTGCTTTTTTTCTTTTTTATTGAATATACGATCACTACTAAAAACAATAAAACTGGATAACGATAATGAATATTTCCTTGTCAGTATTACTCTCCTGCTTAAGTTTTTATTCTGGCATTTATATGATTTACTATTTTTTTGCAAAACAATAACAGCCACTGATCATTCTCATTGCGATTGCCCTGCTGATTTTCGCCTGGTGGATTACACCTCATAGCTATGAATGTGATCGGAAAAGTTATGATTCAACCCTGCGTATGGGAGAGTTTCTCTGGAATCCATTCATTACAGGTGGAGACTTTTTATTTAGCCAATCAGTCTATTACTGGCTTGACTTTATCAATAAAAAAAGCACCAGTTGAATGGTGCTTTTTTTAATTTGAATGAAGATTATTTAAAGTTTTCAATCAAGTTCTCGATCACGAGAGCATAGTGAATACTAATATCGTCTTCTAAAATATTGTATGCATTATCAAACTGAACCATAGGCCAGCCTTCTTTCCAGAATGGGAAAATATTGTGTAGATCATGCGTTACAATTGCATCTTCACGCAAAATTGCTTGCGCAATCTGTGATAAAACTTGAGCTGTTTCAGCGCCATCAATCGCCATATAATCAATACCACGTACTTTTAAAATACGAATACGATCTTTTTTATATTTAATTTTTTTGGCTTGTCCGGCATTTAATCCCAATGCCAAAGTCACTGCTTCAACAAAGTTTTTTTCAAAAGCATCATGCAAAGCAACAATTGCCTGTTTATGTGCTTCTTGACGACCAGCTTTACCACCATTACGGATAATCTCTTTCGCTTCAGTATTCAGCACATCGTCTTTCATGGACTGTAAAATGTCTAAAATTTCGATATCGCTTAAAGATTCAGGAGATTGATCAGTCATGAACTGTCCTTGGACAAAAATAATAAAGGTCTATTTTCGCATAATTCATCATTTAATACAGGAATAAAATCTGCTTCAGCACATTCTTCGTTAACTACTGATCGAAAAACAATAGTTGTAAATAGCGCTATTGATATAACAACATTGAAATACCTTTAGCGACTAAAAATTTATAATTTTGTGAGAACACAGCAATGGATCTATCTAAAAAGCTGAACTCGACTTAAATAGCCAAAAGTTAACAGGAAATACTTTTCACTGCTCATTCCTAAAAGATAAGCTTACTTTTTTTCTGTCATATTCTGTTAAATCATTTATATTACATTTACTTTTTATGCCCCCTTTAATTCTTATGATCAGCAATAAACAAACCGTCCTTTTTTTAAAACAAATGCGGGAGCAACACCCGACAGCATTTAAAAGAAATTATTTGTTTTATAGCATGATCAAAACCAAGGGCATTTTAGATGAACTTAAAGAACTGATTCCGTGGGTTCTTGCAGCGATGATTTTTGTATCACTTTCGATGAGTTTGGGTCATTTTATTTCGATTCAATTCCCCCAATTTGATACTTTTCGCTCGCATGGCATTGCTGTTTTAGCCATTATGTTGCTGTTTATGCTCTACACTCCACTCGTCATCAAGCAAATCAAACATAGTTCAACCTCCCTGTATCAACATCTACGTCACACCCCGATTAAACTCGCTGTGCTGATTGTGCTTCAAACCATTAATATTGCTTATATTGAAAGTACTTTTTTAGAAGTCATTCTGTTTTTCTTTGCCTTAAGTTTTGGTTTTGTACGCTTTTATAAGGAAAATATGTTCCGTCAAAATACTCAAAATGAGCAATATTTTTATCTGCAAGAAACACGTCGCATTTGCTTTTGGTCATATAAACAAATTTTAAAAATTAAATTTAAAATTTTATGGAGTGCAAAAAATTCAAAGGCACACCACGCCCTTCAACAACAAGAAAAAAAGTTTATCGAGCTCCATATTCAGCTTATTCGTTATGAAAATGAATTGTGTAAAACTCATAAACATGTTGATGTTGAAACCTATTTAGATAGCTTGATGTAAATATCAAAAGCTGTGTTCCATCATCTAGATTTCATTCAGAAAATGATTATTTTACATCCCCTCAATCAATAAAAAAAATAATCATGATCTCGAAAACTCGTAAAAATGAATTATTTTATAGCGATAAATACATGAATTGATTGAAAAGAAAGCAAACACACCGAAAGATACTTGCCAAGTTTTATTTCGTCCTCTATTATTGCGCACATGCCCGAGTGGTGAAATCGGTAGACACAGGGGATTTAAAATCCCCCGCCCACAAAGCGTGCCAGTTCGAGTCTGGCCTCGGGCACCATTTTAATACTTCTTAAAATGGTGCAATAAAAGACCCAGCGATAAGCTGGTTTTTTTATGCCTAAATTATTAAAATACAATCAAACCAATAAAAAGAAATAATAAAAATGAACACAAATAACTTACAACCCATGCTGTATTCCAGCCTGTTTATATTGCTCACCTCATCCTTTTGTTATGCAGCAGAGCCAGAAGTTAAAGCACCGACTCAGGTCATTTATTCTTTATTTTCTGGAACGATTACCCTAGATAAAGATCAGCTGATTTTACATCACTGCACTTTAGGCAAAGATCCCTACCTGCTTGAGTTTAATCATGCACAAGATGAAAAACGGATTCGTACACTCTTGCAACAAGAGCCAAATTTTTGGCTTAACTTAAAAGCAAGTGCTTATCTGAAAAATGAAAAACGCTACTTAAGTGTGGATGGAATAGCAGAGATTCACCCCAAAGAAAGCTGCCATCTTTCCAAACTGTTGTCTGATTTAAATAAATCTTCGAATATCAAGCTAACCAATAGAGAGTGACTTACCACTCTCTATTGGATACCAATTCTTCCATTTCAATATCCATATAACCGTTATCTTGCACCACCATCATCATGGCTTCAGCAATATAATCCGCTGCAGTATCATCTAATGATGAATCAAGGTCCTCAAACTGGGGTTTCATCTTATTAATTAAAACCACTGTTTCGGCAGCAAAACGATAAATTTCCACTTCAGACAAATCAGACTTTGCTACTTTCTTCGCAAACTGTTTAATGGTCTGTTTAACTTCAGCCACCAGAATATCGGGATAATATTCGTCATCAAACATCGGGAGAAGTAAATCTTCAAACATACAAAACTCAAAAAAGATACGCATTAAAGCGAGCCTGTATAACACAAAGCAACAAAATTACCAAACCAAGCCACAAAAAAGCGAGGGGATTTTACCACCACTCTATTTTATGCAAACTTCTTGCATGCCATTAAGCTTGGCTCATTGCATTCAAAACTTTAATTGCATCCGACATCGCTTTAACATCGTGTGCACGCACCATAGAAGCGCCCTGTTGAATACTCATCAAATGCGCTGCTACCGAGCCTATAGCACGATTTTGTGCATCAGCTCCACCCAGTGCTTCGCCAATAAAACGCTTCCGAGAGAGTGCAGATAAAATGGGATACCCCATATCATTTAATTTATAAAATTCATTTAATAATTTTAAATTTTGCTGTGCATTTTTAGCAAAACCAAAGCCCGGATCAATCATGATATTTTCAAGTTTCACCCCTGCTTTTAAAGCATCATCGACACGCTGCTGTAGCTCTTCAATCACATCCGTCGTTACATCATTATATTGATCTAAATTATTCATGGTCGTGGGTTCACCACGCATATGCATAATAATCACGGGAATATTCAGTTCAACTGCAGTTTCAAGAGCCTGGGGACGTGTTAATGCACGGACGTCATTCCAGATATGGGCTCCAGCTTTTACTGCAGCTTTCATTACTTCTGGTTGTGAAGTATCAATCGAGATAATGACATCATGCTTTGATAATTCTTCTACCACAGGCACCACACGACGTATTTCTTCATCCACTTCTACCACAGATGCCCCTGGACGTGTGGATTCACCACCTACATCAATAACAGTCGCTCCATCAGCAATCATTTGCAGTGCATAGGCTACGGCTTGATCTTTTGCATTATGCTTTCCACCATCACTAAAAGAGTCTGGAGTGACATTCAAGATACCCATGACATGCGGTTGAGATAAATCCAGACTTAGCCGTCCACATTGTAATACTCGTTTTGGTAATGGCATCAACCGCATAACAACTCTCCTTAATATCTAACCCATAGTGTATCAAGAGTTGCTTTTACTCTTACTAAAATATTTTCAAACTCTAAACTTTTAAGTATAAAAAAGAGCCTCAATTGAGACTCTTTTTTATACCGAACCTAAACAATTAGTTTGCAGGTAATGGTGGTGGTGTTGCTGGACCATCAGTTGGTGTTACATCAATTACTGGATTATCAGCAATATACACTTTAGGTGGTTGAGGTTCACGACCTTCCATGATGTCACGGATTTGATCACGATCAATCGTTTCCCATTCCATCAACGCTTTAACCATCGCATGGGCAACATCTTTCTTACTTTCCAAGATATCGCGTGCGATTTTATATTGCTCATCTAGAATTCGACGAATTTCACGATCCACTTCTAGTTGCGTAGTTTCAGAAATACTGCGACTACCAATACTGCCCATGAAAGATTGCTGTGCATCTTCTTCATAGACCATCACGCCCATTTTTTCAGACATACCATATTTGGTCACCATTGCACGTGCCATTTTCGTTGCACGTTCAAAATCGTTTGATGCACCTGTAGACATTTGATTAATGAATACTTCTTCAGCAATACGACCACCAAACAAAATTGAAAGTTCATTTAACATTTTGTCTTTGTAATGGCTGGTCTGATCAAATTCAGGTAACTGCCAAGTGACACCCAAAGCCCAACCACGCGGCATAATCGTTACTTTATGCACAGGGTCTGTACCCGGTAAACTTTCGGCAACAATCGCATGACCGGCTTCATGGTAAGCCGTAGCTCGACGCTCTTCATCACGAAGCACCATCGATTTACGTTCAGGCCCCATGTACAACTTATCTTTTGCATCTTCAAAGTCATGCATATCGACCGTGTTCTTGTTACGACGCGCTGCAAATAATGCCGCTTCGTTTACAAGATTTGCCAATTGCGCACCTGAAAAGCCAGGCGTACCACGTGCAAGAACTTTTACGTCTACACCTGTGACTGAAGGCAATTTTTTCATGTGAACATTCAGAATTTGTTCACGACCTTTAATGTCTGGCAAGCCAACCATCACTTGACGGTCAAAACGACCCGGACGAAGTAAGGCTTTATCCAGTACATCTGCACGGTTGGTTGCAGCGATAACGATAATACCTTCGTTACCTTCAAAACCATCCATTTCTACAAGCATCTGGTTTAGTGTTTGTTCACGTTCATCATGACCACCACCAGTACCTGAACCACGATGACGACCGACTGCATCAATCTCATCAATAAAGATGATACATGGTGCGTGGCGTTTTGCTTGTTCAAACATGTCACGGACACGAGACGCACCCACACCCACGAACATTTCAACAAAGTCAGAACCAGAAATACTAAAAAATGGAACTTTTGCTTCACCAGCAATGGCTTTCGCAAGTAAAGTTTTACCGGTACCTGGAGGACCCACCATTAGAACACCACGAGGAATACTTGCACCGAGACGTTTAAATTTGGTTGGATCTTTCAGGAAATCGACAATTTCGACAACTTCTTGTTTAGCTTCATCACAGCCCGCAACATCAGAAAAAGTGACTTTAATTTGGTCTTCAGAAAGCATTTTTGCTTTTGACTTACCAAAACTCATTGGGCCGCTTTTGCCACCTGCACCACCACCCATGTTTCGCATAAAGAACATGAATAACAAAATGATTAAAAGTACAGGGAAGCTGGCGATAAGAAGTTGCATCAACAAGCCTTGACGTTGAGGAGCAGTACCCTCTACGACAACACCATGTTTAATGAGGCTTGGCATAAGTTCTGGGTCTTGAATCGCAGGACGAATACTCTCAAACTCTGAGCCGTTTGTTTTTTCACCACGAATTCTTTCACCATCAATTGTGACTTGCTTAATTTGACCAGCATTCACCGCTGAAACAAACTCTGAATAATTCATTGCAGTCGGTTGATTGCGGTCACTGATGTTGCTGAAAATCAGAATCAGCACACCAAGTATAACCAGCCACAATACGGCATTCTTGAAGAGATCGCTCAAAGCTTTATTCCCATATCAATCTAATTTGATCATGCCCAAAACGGGTGACCTTAATTTAAGCTGAAGATCAGCTTTGCAATATTTTAAAAATGTACAAAATGCACAATTTTTAACGTCTTGGCAAGTAAACTTTATTTAGAAGCCTTCTTGCGCCCTTGTCCGATCAAAAATACTTCTTTAGAACGGGCACGTGAAGCAGCAGGTTTTGCTGTCTTTAATACATCAAAGCTATCTACGACTTGTTTACGGAATTCATCAAATCCTGTGCCTTGGAAAACCTTGACCACAAACTGCCCTTTAGGTCCTAAAACCTTGTTGGCGAAATCTAAAGCAAGTTCACACAAGTAAATTTGACGTGGTTGATCTACAGCCTTATTACCTGATGTATTGGGGGCCATATCTGAAATTACAACGTCTACGGTCCGTCCGTTTAAAAGATTTAACAATTTTTCGAAAACTTCTTCTTCTCGAAAGTCACCTTGTAAAAAGGTGACATCAGGCAATGCATCCATTTCCAAGATATCTGAAGCAATCAGCAAACCTTTATCGCCGACCAATTTTCCGGCAATTTGCGACCAGCTTCCTGGGGCAGCACCCAGATCGACCACGGTCATGCCTGGCTTAATAATTTTATATTTTTCTTGCATTTCAAGAAGCTTATAAGCAGCACGCGCACGATAGCCTTCCTTCTGTGCTTTTTTCACAAACGGATCGTCTAGGTGCTCGCGCATCCAATCTCGACTGCTTTTCGATAACTTTTGGTTGGTAATGCGTGTCGCCATAACTCTCTAAATAATAAAAAACTTCTAATTCATGATTGTACGTGAAAAACACAGACCTTGCAGTATACATCTGTATCTAAATCCGATCTTTGGTATGTTTTTTTCAATAATGGAAATTGATTTTTTCAACAGAATATAAAGCGTTTAAACCCGACATTTGCTATACTAAGCCGTTTTTAAAATTAGGTTATCTTTATGGCGGCTTTATCAATTCAGGAACGCAAGCGTTTGCGTCAAATCGGACATGCACTTAACCCGGTGGTTATGCTTGGCGGTCAAGGTTTGACTGAAAATGTCATCGAAGAAACAAACCGTGCTTTAAATGATCATGAACTGATTAAAGTTAAAATTGCCGGTGAAGATCGCGAAGTACGTGTTGCGGCAATTAACGAAATTGCTCAAGTGACTGGCGCTGAAATTGTACAAACGATTGGTAAAATTGCATTGCTTTATAAAAAAGCTGCAAAACAAAATCCAAAACTTTCGAACCTTGTACGCCACGCACATTTGTCTAACTAAGCTGTATGGCCAGTTACGAACTTAACGCTTTTGATCGTCGCTTTCAATCTATCTCTTTAGTGGGCGCGATTGAACAACAAGGCTCATATGGTTTAAATGTGGGCTATTGGTTACGTGATCCAAATCAACTCATGCAATGGCCTGACTTGATACAAGGTAATCCACGTCAAGATTTCTTATGGGAAAATACCTGTTATGAAATTTTTATTGGCGTTCACGGTGAAGATTTTTATCGAGAAATCAACCTCTCCCCTTCACAAGCTTGGCAGGTCTATCAATTTGAGGAATATCGTTATCCTGAAGATATGCCTCCGCAAGCTGCGAATGACATTGAACTCAATCAATTGAAACGCACACATTATGGTTTGAATGTGAGCCTGGATTTGACCGAGTTTATGTTAAAGCACAAATTACAATGGTCGAATATGTTCTTAGGTTTAAGTGCTGTACTTAAAACCTCGCAAGGTCATCAATACTATGCGATGCAACACAGCAGTCCTAATGCAGACTTTCACAACAAACGTGACTGGCTACATCAGTTCTAAAACGTAGCACCGATATTCGACAAATAAAAAAGTGAGGCATACGACCTCACTTTTTTATGCTCTCAATACTTAGATTGAGGAAATATTGCATATTTCCTGCCCCCTAGTCTGGCAGTTACGCCTTGAATAATAAATCAGCTTTTTACTGTTGGTTTTTCCTCAGCTTTCTCTGACACTTTTTTCCAGACATCTAAAGTATGTTCTTTTGAACGTTTGAAGGTTTCAGTTAAATGATCTTTATGCTTAACAGAAATTTGACTGACATCGTCTTTCAACTCTTTACCTAATTTCGATAAATCATCAATCACAGCATTGAATTCAGATTTCACAAACTCCTTCAATTCACTTAAGTCTTTTTGTGAAAAATTGAGTTGTTTCTTAATGGTGTCAATGCGCTGAAGAATATCCTGTTTCAGATTTTGCACTTGATCTTGTACATTTGCCTGCAGTTCTTTCGCTTCAGCTTTAACATGTTCAGCCGATTCAGTCACCGCTTCGGTTACTTTTTGTTGTGCCTCTTTAGATGCTTGTTCCAACTTTTCAGCACCCTCAACAACCACCTCTTTTAAGGCAGGTTTAGCTTTAACTTGTTTTTGTTCTGTAGTCATGGCCTTGTTCCTAGAGTTATTACATGAGAGATACAGACTAGTCGATTCGATAAAATTTAAGTTTTGATTTGTCTGACAATTATCATTTGCTTACATTTTACATACACTGTCTCAAAAACAGACTTTCGTTCAAAACACAAGGTATTTATCTTACATATTCGGCATAAATAGAATGGACTTCAAACTACTTCCTCCGTATAATGCCGTGTTAAGTTCAAGCGAGCAGACATAGGGAGGGTAGGTTAAAAAAATAGCCTTCCTTTTTTTTCGTCTTCTCGCTTTTTTACAGCCTAAATTTCAGGAGCTTTGGTTTGAGCACTCCCGCCATTTTAGCCCTCGCAGATGGAACGATCTTTAAAGGTACGTCTATCGGTGCATCGGGTAGTACGACTGGTGAAGTCGTTTTTAATACAGCAATGACTGGCTATCAAGAAATTTTGACTGACCCAAGTTATGCACAGCAACTTGTGACTTTGACTTACCCGCATATTGGTAATACAGGTTGTAATGATGAAGACGCTGAGTCAGGTCGAATTCATAAAGTATGGGCCAACGGTTTAATTATCCGTGACCTTCCTTTATTGCATAGCAATTTCCGTGCGAATCAATCTTTGGGTGAATACCTTCAACAACACAATGTTGTTGCGATTGCCGATATCGATACACGTAAATTGACACGAATTTTACGTGCGAAAGGTGCGCAAAATGGTTGCATCCTAGCGGGTGACAACATTACAGAAGAAGAAGCTTTAGAAAAAGCACGTGCCTTTGGCGGTCTGAACGGTTTAGACCTGGCGAAAGAATGCTGTGACCCAGAAGGTTTTGAATGGACTGAAGGTTCTTGGACACTTGGTCAAGGCTTCTCTCAACCTGAACTTAAATTCCATGTTGTTGCATATGATTACGGTGTCAAAACCAACATCTTACGTATGCTGACTGATCGCGGATGCAAACTAACTGTAGTTCCAGCTCAAACGCCTGCAGAAAAAGTTCTTGCATTAAATCCGGACGGTGTGTTCTTGTCGAACGGTCCTGGCGATCCAGCTGCATGTGATTATGCAATTGAAGCTGTAAAAACAATTGTTGAAACAACTGAAATTCCTGTATTTGGTATCTGCTTAGGTCACCAAATCCTTGCGCTTGCTTCTGGTGCTAAAACTGTGAAAATGCCTCACGGTCACCACGGTGCAAACCATCCTGTACAAAATCTTGAAGATGGTACAGTGATGATTACTTCTCAGAACCATGGCTTTGCAGTGGACATTGATACCTTACCTGCAAACCTGAAAGCGACGCACATCTCATTGTTCGATCAAACCCTTCAGGGTATGCATCGCACGGATAAACCAGCATTCAGCTTTCAGGGTCACCCTGAAGCGAGTCCTGGTCCACATGACTGTGCCCCTTTGTTCGATCATTTCATCGAACTTATCGAAGCGTCTAAGAAGTAATTAAGGAAGCGATCATGGCTAAACGTACAGACATTAAAAGCATCTTAATTATTGGTGCGGGTCCGATTGTGATCGGTCAAGCATGTGAGTTTGACTACTCAGGTGCGCAAGCATGTAAAGCCCTTCGTGAAGAAGGCTACCGTGTCATTTTGGTAAACTCTAACCCAGCGACCATTATGACCGACCCGGCAATGGCTGATGCAACGTATATCGAACCGATTACTTGGCAGACTGTTGCACAAATCATCGAGAAAGAGCGTCCAGATGCTGTCCTTCCAACTATGGGTGGTCAAACAGCATTGAACTGTGCGCTTGCACTTGATGAACATGGCATTTTAGAAAAATTCAATGTTGAATTAATCGGTGCAAGTAAAGATGCCATTGAAATGGCTGAAGACCGTAAATTGTTTGATGACGCAATGCGTCGTATTGGTCTTGAATGCCCACGTGCTGCTGTTGCAAGCACCATGGAAGAAGCATTCGAGATTCAGGCAAAACTCGGCTTCCCTTCTATTATTCGTCCATCATTCACCATGGGTGGTTCAGGCGGTGGTATTGCTTACAACCGTGATGAATTCATTGAAATCTGTGAACGCGGTTTCGATCTTTCGCCAACTCACCAACTGCTAATCGATGAATCATTGATTGGTTGGAAAGAGTACGAAATGGAAGTTGTTCGTGACAAAAACGACAACTGTATCATCGTATGTGCGATCGAAAACTTCGACCCTATGGGCGTTCATACAGGTGACTCAATCACTGTTGCTCCTGCGCAAACATTGACAGACAAAGAATACCAGTTGATGCGTAATGCTTCGATTGCAGTTCTACGTGAAATTGGTGTGGAAACAGGTGGTTCGAACGTTCAATTCGGTATTAACCCGAAAGACGGTCGTATGGTTGTAATCGAGATGAACCCACGTGTATCACGTTCATCTGCACTTGCATCTAAAGCAACGGGTTTCCCAATTGCACGAATTGCAGCGAAATTGGCTGTAGGTTACACCCTTGATGAATTGAAAAATGACATCACTGGCGGTGCAACACCTGCGTCATTCGAACCTGCAATCGACTACGTGGTCACTAAGATTCCTCGTTTTAACTTTGAGAAATTCCCACAAGCTGAAGCAATTCTAACTACACAGATGAAATCTGTGGGCGAAGTCATGGCCATTGGTCGTAACTTCCAGGAATCTATGCAAAAAGCGCTTCGTGGTCTTGAAGTTGGTGCTTCTGGTTTTGATGAAAAAATCGAAGTCGGTGCTGATGGTGCGAAAGATAAAATCCTTCAAGAACTTAAAGTTCCAGGTCCAGAGCGTATTTGGTATGTGGCTGACGCATTCCGTCACGGCTTCACTTTAGATGAAGTTTTTGCTGCGACCAATATCGACAAATGGTTCCTGATCCAGATCGAAGACATCATCAAAACTGAAGAACAAATCAAAACGCTTGGTTTCGGTGATTTGAATGCCGACAACATCCGTTCGTTCAAACGCAAAGGTTTATCGGATCTTCGCATTGCACACTTGATGGGTATTTCACAAAAACAATTCCGTAAACACCGTTGGAACTTGGGTGTGACCCCGGTTTACAAACGTGTCGATACTTGTGCAGCAGAATTCGAATCGGATACTGCTTACATGTACTCAACTTACGATGAAGAATGTGAAGCTAACCCTTCAACTCGCGACAAGATCATGGTAATCGGTGGCGGTCCTAACCGTATCGGTCAAGGTATCGAGTTCGATTACTGTTGTGTACATGCTGCACTTGCTATGCGTGAAGACGGTTATGAAACCATCATGGTGAACTGTAACCCTGAAACGGTTTCTACCGACTATGACACATCAGATCGTTTGTACTTCGAACCAATTACTTTGGAAGATGTACTTGAAATCGTGCGTATCGAGAAGCCTAAAGGCATTATCGTACAATACGGTGGTCAAACACCTTTGAAATTGGCTCGTGCTTTAGAAGAAGCTGGTGCTCCGATCATTGGTACATCTCCTGATGCGATTGACCGTGCAGAAGACCGTGAACGTTTCCAGCAAATGATTCAACGTCTGCAACTTCGTCAACCAAGCAACAGCATTGTTAAATCTGCTGAAGAAGGTATGGCTGAAGCGTCTAAAGTGGGCTACCCGCTTGTGGTACGTCCTTCATACGTGCTTGGTGGCCGTGCGATGGAAATCGTCTATAACGACGACGAATTGAAACGATACTTGCGTGATGCTGTTCAAGCCTCTAACGAAGCGCCTGTATTGCTTGACCACTTCCTTGATGATGCAACTGAAGTCGATGTTGACTGTGTATCTGACGGTAAAGATGTGGTGATTGGCGGTATCATGCAGCACATTGAACAAGCCGGTATTCACTCTGGTGACTCAGCATGTTCAATTCCTCCTTATTCTCTATCTCAAGAGATTCAGGACGAAATGCGTCGTCAAACTGTTGCCATGGCGAAAGAGCTTGGCGTAATTGGTTTGATGAACGTACAGTTTGCAGTTAAAGGCAACGACGTTTACATTCTGGAAGTGAATCCACGTGCATCACGTACTGTGCCTTTCGTTTCTAAATGTATCGGTGAGTCTTTAGCGAAAGTAGCTGCACGTTGTATGGCGGGTCAGTCTTTAGTATCTCAAGGATTTACTAAAGAAATTATTCCGACTCACTTCGCTGTTAAAGAAGCTGTGTTCCCATTTGCGAAATTCCCTGGTGTTGACCCAATTCTTGGACCTGAGATGAAATCTACAGGTGAAGTGATGGGTGTGGGTACAACTTTTGGTGAAGCATTCTATAAAGCTGTGTTAGGCTCGAATGATCGCTTACCAGGTAAACCAACTGAAGGTGAAGTAAAACATGCATTCTTGTCTGTACGTGAGTCAGATAAACCGCATGTTGCACGCATTGCGCAACAACTTGTTGATTACGGTTTCAAACTTGTAGCAACAAGTGGTACGCATAAAGTGATTACTGAAGCGGGTATTGCATGTGAACGTGTGAATAAGGTAACTGAAGGTCGCCCTCATATCGTAGATCGCTTGAAAAATGGCGAGATTCACCTCATTATCAATACATCTGAAGGTAAACAAGCTCAGCAGGATTCGTTCTCAATCCGTCGCTCTGCGCTTCAAGGTAAAGTGTATTACACCACAACCTTGAATGGTGCTGATGCTGTATGCCAAGCTTTAGCAATTAAATTGCCGATGGATGTATATCGCTTGCAAGATTTAACAGTAGGTTAATAAATTACCGATAAGTCCCGTCACCTTATTGGTGGCGGGATTTTTTCATTTATAAACCATTATTTTTTATACTCACTTAGAGGGACAACAATGCAACGTTATCCTATGACTCCCGAAGGCAAAGAAGCCCTAGAGAAAGAATTACATCAGTTAAAAAGTGTTGATCGTCCACGTATTATTGCGGCAATTGCTGAAGCACGTGAACATGGGGATTTGAAAGAAAACGCGGAATACCATGCGGCTCGTGAGCAACAAGGTTTCTGTGAAGGCCGTATTCAAGACATCGAAGGTAAACTTGGTGCAATGCAAGTGATTGATGTTAAAACACTTGAGCAAAACGGTCGTGTCGTTTTTGGCGTAACAGTAACGATTGAAAACCTGGACACCGAAGAACAAAAGACTTATCAAATTGTAGGCGATGATGAAGCAGACTTTAAGATCAACAAGATCTCTGTGAACTCTCCTATTGCTCGTGGTCTTTTGGGCAAAAGCGAAGGTGACGAAGTGAAAATCGTAACGCCTCAAGGTGAAGTGGAATACGAAATTGTAAAAGTTGCCTATCTTTAATTTTAAAGATTGAATACTTTTAAAGCCCCTCACTTGAGGGGTTTTTTATTGCAAAATTTTCGATTTATCTTTAACTTATAAACCAATAATAAAATTGATAATTAAAAATGGATGATCGCGTCATACAAGCTTTTTACTATGCAATAGGTGGTTTGGTACTTGGTATTACCATCGCAATAAAGTGGTCATATTTCATAGACACGCATACCAATTCTGCACTTATTATCTTTATCACCACAATCAGCTCTGCAATTTTAGGTTTTCTTTTTCCTAATAGCATAAAAGGGTTATTTATGAGTTTGTGGAATTTTTTTAGATAAAATTTTTCATAATTTTAATCTTCTCCCTCACCCCAACCCTCTCCCTGAGGGAGTAATCATTACAAATCAAAATTCACAATGGAAGTTCAGAGGTGGTCCCACATGTTTGAACAACTAAAAGCTTATTTATAAGTGATACTCTGCTCTAGTTAAGCTACCTTATTTTGTTGTGGTAGCTGGTCATAGTAAAACTCATCTGGAGTCATTTT
>NZ_JABERK010000097.1:0-1494 GCF_013004315.1 Acinetobacter sp. ANC 5378 | reverse complement strand
ACTTAAATCCTATAGAAAAAATGTGGTCACGAGTAAAAATGATTCGCAATAAGTTTAGAGTTAAAGATATTGATAAATTGTTTAAAGATTACTGTAATGATTTATTTGGTATTTAGCTATAGTTAAATGCAAACCAAACATTATTTGACGCTTAGTGATGCTGAGTTTTTATTAGATCAAGCTCATCATTATGCTGTTCAGAACAGTTTTAATGTAAGTATTGCTGTAGTAGATGAAACGGGTAATTTGCTTACGATGAAACGTATGGATGGTGCAGCACCAATGACTGCAAATCTGGCCATCGAAAAAGCCAAATGCTCGGCAATGAGCCGTCATCCATCCAAGCTCTTTGAAGATATTATCAAAAATGGACAAATGGGTTTTCTGACCATGGAAAGTTTCTCAGGAATGCTGGAAGGTGGCGAGCCGATTATGTATGAAGGGGAGTTAGTCGGTGCGATGGGCGTATCAGGTGTAAAATCCTTTGAAGATGCGGAAATTGCACAACAGGCGATTGAAAAGTTTTTGGCGCAGGTTAAAGTCTAAAATCAGTTATATTTTTTAATAAAATTAAATATTAAAGTGTAATTTTGATTAAAACTTAATTGTGGAATGTAAAGAATCAACAAAAGCCCAATAATTTGTAATTTGGGCTTTTAATCGAGTCATAAGCCAATGAATTAAAATTAATTAATTTTAAAATTTTATGTGACGTGCATTATGTTAATTTTAGAGAAATTAAAAAATAGTCTTTACTCAAAAAATACATATGAAAATAATCGACCTACACCATATCCTCTACCCAATGGTGACATATTATCCAAGCAATGATGAGGTCATTAGCTACGGACTCGATTCTGATATAACAATTCATTTAGAAAAATCCAGAAATAGTCAGCAATGGTGTTTGAGCTTCATTGAAAGAGGGGTCTTAAGGGAAGATACTTTATATTTTACAAATGAGTATGTGGCTTGCTTGGGATTCTTAAAAATTGCAACTAAGATAGTTTCGGATATTCAAGATGAAATGAAAGTATTAGATTATCGTGAAGGGGTATGGTATTTATTAGAAAAACAGCAAGAATTCTTCTTGGACGTACAATGCGATCTTCGCCATTATAGTTATTCTTGGAATATAAAGTTAGATTTAAAGGAGATTCTTGAATATAGGGCAAAAGGGAGGAAATGCCTTGATGATCTTGCTGAAAAGATCTATTCATCTCAACCATTCTATGAAGATTCTATTTTTCATTTTCGTAAGTTAGATCAGAATATTAGTGCTGAAGAAGAAAAGGCAATTATAAAATTTAATCAAAAAAGAGCTGAAAAAGAGCTGAATATGTTAAAAAACACTATAAGTCTTTTACAAAATTCAGAGGTGGTCCCACATGTTTGAACAACTAAAAGCTTATTTATAAGTGATACTCTGCTCTAGTTAAGCTACCTTATTTTGTTGTGGTAGCTGGTCATAGTAAAACTCATCTGGAGTCATTT
>NZ_JABERK010000096.1:0-1917 GCF_013004315.1 Acinetobacter sp. ANC 5378 | reverse complement strand
TCCAAGTAAATCTGTTTGAGAGAAAAACCTTAAAAGCTTTATTCATGCCCGATAAAATACCGATAAAACAAAAGGAAGCTCAATTGAGCCTCCTTTTATGAAAAATTGTGGGACAGCAGTGCCCCAATTGGACTCTTTTTTATTTCGTAATGATTCCATTAAATAAACGCAAAAGTATATTGTCACTTTTACCGTTATTTGGTTTGCACTACTGCAGGCTCTGTCGCATATCGTTTACCTACTTTCTAAAGTTTTAATTTCATTGATCAAACCTGATCTATTTTTGACCTACTTCTAAAACATCAAATAAATCATCCGCAATAGATGTCCCAAATTGATCATCAATTTCACGAATACAGGTTGGGCTCGTGACATTGATTTCTGTCACGTAATTACCAATCACATCCAGACCGACAAAAACCAGACCTTTTTCTCTGAGATAAGGCCCGACTTTTGCAGCAATGGCTTTATCATTTTCACTTAATGGACGTGCCTGACCCAAACCACCTGCCGCCAAGTTGCCACGCACTTCGCCATTTTGAGGAATACGCGCCAAACAGTAAGGTACAGGTTCGCCATTCACCATCAAAATGCGCTTATCGCCCTCAACAATTTCCGGGATATAACGCTGCGCCATAATCGGTCGGGTACCGTTATTGGTCAGCATTTCAATGGTAGATCCAATATTTATACCATCTTGATATAAACGGAAAATGCCTGTACCGCCCATACCATCAAGTGGTTTTACAATCACATCCACATGTTCTTTCAAAAACTCGCGAATCAAACTTTCTTGTGAAGTGACTAAAGTAGGAACCTGAAGTTCAGGGAACTGGGTGGCAAATAATTTTTCATTACAGTCACGCAGGCTTTGCGGTTTGTTGATAATCCATGCACCTTCACGCTCTGCCTGTTCCAGAATATAAGTGGTATAAACAAAGTTCATATCGAACGGCGGGTCTTTACGCATCAATACCACGTCATAATCTGCAATCGATTCTTTTTTCTTTTCACCCAATTCATAATAATGGTTGTAGTCTTCAAACACTTGCAACGGTGAAATTAAACCAAATGCCTTCCCTTGTTCGATATATAAATCTTGCTGTAATGCATAACCCAACTCATGTCCACGACGGCTGGCTGCCCAAAGCATCGCCATAGAGGAATCTTTTTTCAGATTTACATTTTCGATGGGATCCATCACAACAAGTACGCGCATATCGATCTGCTCATGTATTTTTAAATTGGGAAAAGTATAACGGAGTTTAATCTTTCTTTTTTCTCAATTTTGGTAAAGCTTTTATATGATTGTATAAAGCGGTTTAAGGAGCTGTTAATGCAACAATCAATTATTGGTTTTCATTTGGATGAAGAAGGTCATTGGGTCGCAGACCTAGCCTGTGGTCATGCGCAACATGTCCGGCATAATCCCCCCTGGCAAAACCGCCCTTGGGTGATCACGGAGCAAGGACGAAAAGAGAAGTTTGGCGTGATGTTAGAATGTAAGAAGTGTGATGAACAAATTGAGTAAGTTTTGTATAAGTGATCGGTGCTCAGTGAGTTATTTATGACTCATTTGATAGTGTAAGTTTATTCGGCAATGCTTAAAAATGATCTGTCCAGATGACTTATTTATACAGATTTATAGTAACTCTTTAAATAATAAGCAGATGTCAAATTTTATCGGCAGAATTTCTAATCTAAAGAGTTTCAAATATAAATGCTTTGAAAACCCCAAAAAAACATTAAAAATTTATGATAAAAATATTCCAAATTAAACTTTTGAATAAGTTAATAGACTTCTTTCATAAATCATTTTTTACTCAGCTCCTGGTTATAAATTCCAGCAATTAAATTGAATCTCAAACCGAGTCTTTTGCCTCTATTTCGATAACGCTCAGCAAGGATTTTGAAGGT
>NZ_JABERK010000012.1:0-119591 GCF_013004315.1 Acinetobacter sp. ANC 5378 | reverse complement strand
AAACATTTTCGGATATTAACAGAACGCTATAGAAACAGACGGAAACGATTTGGTCTAAGAATGAATTTAATTGCTGGAATGGTGAATTGGATGCTCTTAAATTAACTTTCGCAAGAGATCTAATGTAATTATTTTTTAACTTTTGTTTTTATATGTAAATTATGTTCAGAATAATGCGTGAATTGTTTCACTAAATATACTTTATATACATATTGTAACACTACTGCTTTATTTGTAAGATGTATGAATTTTCATCTTTTATTATTTTTTTAATGGATAATTATGCATAATTTTTTAAAAGGGACTTTAATTTCTGCTTTATTTTCAGTTTCCGTAATATCACAGGCTGCAGTATTCAGTACTTATAATGAAGAAGGGAATTTATTTCGTAGTCATTTAAATAGTCAATTATCAGACAGCTTAATGACTCAATTTAAAGACAAAGCAGATTCAAAAGATGGTGTTTTATATTTGCTTGAGCAAGCACGTTTACTACAGGTCAACCATCAATATGAACAAAGCCAGGATTATTATAAGCAGGCTTTTACTTTATTAGATAAACAACAAAACCGGGCCAAAGTCAGTGTATCCCGGATGGGGTTTAAAGCATTGGCACTGGTCAGTAATGATTCGATTGTTCCTTATCTGGTGCCACCACATGAGCAGGTGTTGGCACATATTTCCCAAGCAAAAAATTATATTTTTCTCAAGGATTTAGAAGCTGCAGCAGTAGAAATGCGGGTCGCACAAGGTATTCAGCGTGAAATTGAGCTGTCTTATCAAAAGCAACTGGAAAAGAAAAAAGATAAAGCCACTAAACAATCATCTGGCGAAACGGCATTTAGCGCTTTGGATGAAGCTTTTGTCGGCTTAGACCCAATTGCCGGCAAGATTAAGAATAGCTATCAAAATGCCTATGCTTTCTATATGGCAGCAAATTTATGGGAAACCCTAGGCGAATATAACGATGCCTTAGTCGACTATAAAAAAGCTTATGAATTACAGCCTGATGCTCAAATTGCCCAGGATGTGAAACGTCTGAACCAGTTGGTGGCACAGCCAAAGAGCGGCAGTGTGCCGGTGATTGTTTTTATCGAGCAAGGTGTTGTGCCGCAAAAAGTTGAAAATAAAATCGATGTGCCAACACCGGGTGGTTTAATTAATATTGCTTTTGCCACTTATGAGCCGAGCACCTATGTGGCACCGAAAAGCCTGAAAGTCAAAGTGAACAATAAGCCTTTGCAAGACAGCTATGTCATCAGTGATATCGGTGCTTTGGCCGTTAAAGATTTAAAAGAAAAAGTACTGGGTAATCTGACCAGTCAGGTGCTACGTGCGACTGCCAAATATGCTGCACAAAAAGAACTCGGTAATCAATTTGGTGTATTGGGCCAATTGGCTGGCAATGTTTTAAATATGTCCACAGAACGTGCTGACTTACGGGGTTGGAGTACTTTGCCAAGTAATGCCCAGATTGCCCGCTTAAATTTAACCCCAGGCAAACATAATTTACAGCTTTCTAGCGGAAGTTTATCCAGTTCACCTGTGACCCTGGATGTAAAAGCCAATCAGACCGTCTTTGTTTATGCTCATCATGTCAATGACAAAATTACTGCCAGTGTGAGCACGATTCCACGTTAATGATAAATCAGAGAAATATATGAAACGTCAATTTAGTTTTGCTGTACTTGGTTTAGGTGCGTTGTTGATGGTGGGGTGTACCGCACCAAATGCCTTATCGACGCAAACCAATGTAAACAATGAAATCAGTATTCGTACGATTACCAATAATCCGGTATTGACCACAGAAGTTTTTGTGGAACGCGTGAATATGAGTTTGTCGGGTGATTTGAAACGCGCGTCGATTGCGATCAAAAACCGCCGTTTTAACAATAAAGATTTTAGCTACAAGATTGTTTGGGTCGATGCACAGGGTGCAGAAGTGAATCCTGAAGGCGCGATCTGGAAGCCAATCCAATTGACCGGACGTGAAACAAAAGGGGTGCAGTCCTTAGCACCAAATCCGTCTGCTGTAGATGTTATTGTGTATTTGAAAAAATAAGAGAGATTGAACATGAACGCAAAATTAATATTCGCTGTATTGGCAACTTCAACTTTGCTAACTGGTTGTGCCAGCACAGGAGGCTCAGTGAGCTATGGTGATGCGCAAGCTGTAGAAACATTAACCAAAGACTTTGGTTCAACCGACTTGCAAATGATTGCGGCTAAAATGGTAGATGACATGTTGATGTTCCCGCCAGTCGTGCAAATGACCCAAACACGTCGTCCAGTGATTGTGCTCGACCGCATTCATAATAAAACCCAAGAACATATTGATACTGAATCAATTACAGATAGCATTCAGAACAAGTTGATCAACTCTGGAAAATTCCGCTTTGTCGATATGAAGTCTGTGAATGCTGTTGCACAGCAACTGGCTTATCAAAAACAAAGTGGCATGGTCAATCAGGCAACTGCGGTACGTACCGGTGGTCATATTGGTGCCGAGTTTATGCTGAATGGTAACTTGTCGAGTATTGTTAAAAATGCGGGCGGCAAGAGCGATGTGTATTACAAATTCACCTTTAAATTGCAAAACCTGCAAACCGGCATTGTAGAGTGGACCGGTGAGAAAGAAATTCGTAAAGCTGCAAAACGCTCGACTTTTGGTCTGTAATTTAAATTGAGGTCACTGTACTTTTGGTGCAGTGACTGTAGAAGAATACAACATGAAAAAAATATTACTTGCAGGTCTGTTGTCTGGATTACTGAGTTCTTCAGCCTTTGCTGCGATTAAAGAAGTGATTAAAGAAGCGAGCGGTAATGGCCCCACACAGCATCAAGCGATTTCTGAAGCTTTGTTGATAGCCGTGCAATCGGTAAATGGGGCTTCAGTTTCTTCTCAGATGAATTATGAGGAAACGGTTTCTTTATCTGTCAATAACCAGGGTTGGAGCTATAGCGGTAAGGTTTCACCGGTATTCAGTGTGGCCAATCAGGGTTCAGGTTCCGTGACCAAGTTTCAGGTACTGAGTGTGTCTGGAGCGAAAAACAATTACCGTGCCAAAGTACGTGCGCATGTGGTTAAGTTTGAATCTACTGTACAAGATCAACATTTACGCCGGATCGCAGTATTACCTTTTCAGATGGCTGAGAAAAATAATCGCTTGGCCAGCGATGCCTCAGCACATGAGTTTAGTCAGGAATTGTCGGATACTTTGGGTACTTATTTGACTCAAAGCGGGCAGCTCAGTGTGGTCGATCGTCATTATCTAGACGAAATGCAGTCTGAAAATGACTTCCTGTATTGGGATGGTGTACCACAAGAATTGGCACGTATCGGCCAGAAAGTTGGGGCGGACTATTTATTGGTGGGACGGATCAATGATCTATCCGCTAATAATGGCCAACAGATGTATGGTCTGAATGCAGGTGCGGAACAGGTGCGTTTGACCTGGCGTGTGATTGAAGCCAATACCAGTAAAGTGGTCGCGGCAGGTACTTTTAATCGTACGCTGTCTAATTTAATGACTCAGAATATTTTGACGAATAGTTTAAATGACAGCACGGCTGATAAAATTGCCCAAGGCTTAAATCCGGAAATTTTGCAGGGTTTGAAACTACAGCCTGTCCAATCGCAGATGCGCCAGTCTTATGATCTGTCACCGGGCTACGAGATGACTCCAGGTTCAAGTGATCAGCCAGTAAAATGGTGAGTTAATCGAGTTTGAATTGAGCTTTTATCTAAAAAAATCCCTGACAAATGTTCAGGGATTTTTTTAAGTACGATGATCAAGCCTGATGAAACTTAAGTTGACGTAATTGCTTGGCATGTTGCAGGGTGGTGTCATTAATTTCGACACCGCCGGTCATGCGCGCCAATTCATCAATACGTTGTTCTTCGCTCAGGTCGATAATGGTGCTGCTTGCGGGATCCGTTTGGCGTTTTTTAACCAGCAGGTGCTGATCTGATTGTGCCGCCACTTGTGCCTGATGGGTGATACATAAAATTTGTACATGCTGGGCTAAATCTGCCAATAAGCGTCCGACCATTTCTGCCGTACCGCCACTGATCCCGACATCAATTTCATCGAACACCAAGACTTCAGATTCTGTTTTTTCAGCATTCATCACTTGCATCACCAGAGCAATACGTGACAGTTCGCCCCCAGAAGCTACACGTGCCAACGGTTGTGCAGGAATGCCTTTATTTGCAGTAAACAGCAGTTGAATAAAGCTAAGCCCTTCTGATGACGCCTGTTCCAACGGTTCAAACTTGAATTCAAAATAGGCTTCAGGCAATGCCAGTTGTTTGACCTGTTCTGTGAGTTTTTTAGCTAAAGGAGCCGCAGCTTCACGACGAATCTCATCTAAGTGCTGGGCTTTGGCTAAAAAGTCTTGATGAGACAATTCAACTTGCTCAGCTAAAGTTTCAGGATCTTCCAACTGATGCAGCTGTTCAAGCTCAGTTTGCCAAGTTTGATATTCTTCTTTTAATGTTTCCGGCTGAGTGCGATATTTACGTGCTAAACGATGGAAAATTTCCAGTTGTACATTCAGTTCATCGACGCGTTCAGGGTCAAAACTTTGCCGGTCAATAAATTGACGCAAATTGGCAGTTGCATCATCAAGTTCACTTTGCGCATTCACTAACGAATTATAAATTTCTGCGAGTTGCTCACTGCGACCGGCATGCGATTCGAGGCGGCGAATAATCGAAGAAACTTCTTGAGTGATATTTTGTTCCGCTTCATCCAAGGCATTTAAACTGTAGCTGCAATCCAGCATGATATGTTCATGATGACTTAAACGGTCGAACTCTTGCTCAATCTCTTTATAGTCAATTTGAGTAATTTCTTCGAGTTCTTCGAGCTGTAATTCTAAAGTTTCAATCCGTTGTTTGCGGGTCGCTTGTGCATCCAATGCCGCTTGATGCTGACGAATATTTTTTTGCCAGGTGCTATAGGCATCACGGACATCTTGTGCCGGTTGATAAAAGTTGTTGTAACGATCTAACCAATGCTTGGGATAAGGATGCTCCAACAATTGTTGCTGACTGTGCTGACTATACAGTTGCACCAGTAAACGACCAATTTCTTTCAGTTCAGCCAGGCTGCTTGGGCGACCATTAATCCACGCTTTACTGCGGCCCGTCGCAAAAATCACCCGTCTTAAATGAATCTCGCCAGATTCATCATCCAACTCATGTGCTTTAAGCCATTCAGCTTCGGGACTTTGGTCTTTATAACTAAAAACAGCGGTGACATCGGCTTTATCAGAACCAAAACGGACATAATTGGTATCGGTGCGCTCACCCAAACAGGCAGAAAGGGCATCCAGTAATAAAGATTTACCTGCACCTGTCTCACCGGTCAGGACATTGAAACCGGGTTCAATATCAATGGCTAAATGATCGGCTAAAGCAAAATTGATCAGAGTTAAATGTGTCAGCATAAACGCATCCGAGCTGCGAAAAGTTTTAATCTAAGATAGTGAAATTCTGTTTTGGTCACAAGCCAGCTTTTAATTTTAAGATGACGTAAAACATCACTATTTTACCTGATATTCAAGATGAAAATATCTTTTACTGAAGATACGCTATAAAAACAACATCTGCTTGAATAGTCTGCGTGATTTTTATCTACACGCTCGGTTAATTTTAGGAATATTTTAGAGTTGCGATTTTTTTCATAATATTGAAAACATGCTTCATGATGATACAAAAATGGCTAAATATCGGTTGATGCAAATCATGGATCAGCATTTCTAGCGAGTGTTTTGGGTTGAGATTTACATACTGAATTTAGGCATACAGTTAGGCTTTGGATCTATAGAGGATTGCCAGATTAATCGTCATTGTTTTGGTACAAGATTTGCTACTTGGAAAAGCAGATTAACTTTTAGTCGATACAATACAAAAACTTATTTGTGCTTATGCGACGGTTGATTTAGACTCTCGCAAACTCGGGGTGAATCTTCTTCTGATTGATGCAGGAAAATATCTGCAACAATTTGTAAAATATTGATTTAGCCGTATGAAACACCGATTGATTAGTTGAATGCAGGCCTTTAAACTACATCAATCAAAAATTATAAATGCGCATTATCTGGAGAATACGCATGTCAAATCAGTTTGATCATGTTTCTGTTATCAAAAAATCGAATGTTTATTTCGGCGGTTCATGTATTAGTCATACCGTGCAATTCGAAGATGGCACAAAAAAGACATTAGGGGTGATTTTACCGACTGAACAGGCACTCACTTTCGAAACGCATGTACCTGAACGTATGGAAATTATTTCAGGGGAATGCCGTGTACAAATCGCGGATAAAGTCGAGAGTGAATTGTTCCGCGCAGGACAGTCTTTTTATGTCCCGGGCAATAGCCGTTTTAAAATCGAGACCGATGAAGTACTCGATTATGTTTGCCATTTAGAAGGCTAAGCATAAGTCGGATTGGATTAAGGCAAAGAAATTTTAGCCTGAATCAGTTAAACTAGATTTAAGCATCAATCCTGTAAAGTCAGCTTTGCAGGATTTTTCTTTTTTGCATTGTATAGACATTTTTTAGAGGCCGTTCATGGCAAAAACCGAATATTTTTATGGCGTTCACTCAGTGGAGTCATTACTTGAGCTTGAGCCAGAGCGTGTACTTACTTTATTTACGCTAAAAGGTCGTGACGATCAGCGTTTGAAAAACGTTTTGGCTTTGGCTGATCCTTTTGGGATCAGTGTACAACAGGCCAGTCGTGACAAACTGGAAAAATTGGCGGGTCAGCCTTTTCATCAGGGGGTGGTTGCCGCAGTTCGTCCGCATCCAACCCTGAATGAACAAGATCTGGATGATTTGCTGAAACAGAATCCTCAAGCACTGTTGTTGGCTTTAGACCAAGTCACTGATCCACATAACTTAGGTGCCTGTATCCGTACAGCAGCAGCGATGGGTGTTGAAGCGGTGATTGTATCGCGTGATCGTTCTGCAAGTTTAACCCCGACAGCACGTAAAATTGCTGCGGGTGGTGCAGAGAAAGTGAAGTTTATTCAAGTGACCAACTTGGCACGTACCTTGGGTAACATCAAAGACGAGTTTAATGTGCGTGTTGTAGGCACCATGCTGGATGAAAAAGCATTACCCGTGCAACAGTTTGATTTCACCGGAACCGGTGTGTGTATAGTGATGGGCGCTGAAGATACCGGCCTGCGTCCAATTACCCAGTCACAGTGTGATCAGACGGTTTACATCCCGATGGCAGGAAACTTGCAAAGTTTGAATGTGAGTGTGGCAACAGGTATGGCTTTATATGAAGCTTGCCGTCAGCGTAATGTGTAATTTTACTATCTCAATTTAAAAGTTGTTTGTTATGTCTCCCCGGTCTCAAGGTTATCTCTATATCGCCATTACCATGTGCATCTGGGGGGGATTTACCATTACTTCCCGCCTCAATGCACAGTGGGGAATCAGCGCGTGGGATATCACGGCTTTACGTTTTGCTTTGGCATTTTGTATTTTAATGCCGATCCTGATCTATAAAAAAGACCTCGCCTTTTTATGGAAAAAAGAACCCTTTCTTTTGGCGATGATTGGCGGGGTCGGGTACTGCCTGACATCATACAGTGCCTTTCACTATGTACCCGCAGCCCATGCAGCCATCTTTCTGAATGGTTGTATTCCTTTGTGTACCGCAGTTGCAGCTTTTTTGCTGTTTAAACAGCCTTTTGATCAGCATACTTGGATCAGTCTGGGCATTATGCTGACCGCGATCAGCGCGATGAGTTTTTTAATGTATCAGGAAACAGGTATCGCCTTTGGTTTTGGTGACTTGCTATTTTTCTTGAGCGCAATCTGGTGGGGTGTATTTACCGTTTTATTGCGTCAATGGAAACTCTCTGCATGGCATTCCATGGCAGGTGTCGCGATCTGGTCAGCGATTGTTTATGTGCCAATTTATCTGTTATTTTTACCGAAAAATTTAACTGAACCTGCACCTGTGCATTTACTGATGCAGGTAATTTTTCACGGCATTTTCGTGGTAATTGTGGCGACACTGACTTATGTGGAAGCGATCAAGCGCTTAGGTGCATTTAAGACCGGCAGTATCGTGACTTTGGCACCGTTTATGGCAGCAATTTTAGCTGTGCCACTTTTAGGTGAACCCTTAAGTCTGGCAATTATTTGTGGCTTGATTGGAATGGCGATTGGTGCTTTGCAACCATGGCGCTGGATCATGCATAAAGACAGTTTGCAGCAGCAACTCGATCAACAAAAAAAGCAGTCTTAATTGACTGCTTTTTTTTGCTTGCTGCGTTGTAAATAAGCTTCATGCAATGGTTTTAAATGGCTGTATAAATGATCGAGATGTCCATCATTGAGCACAATATCATCAGCAAGACTACGCTTTTTTTCACGTGGCATTTGTGACTGAATAATTTTCTGAATTTGAGCAATCGATTGGTGATCACGCATGGCAGCCCGCTGGATTTGTAAGTCAATCGATGCGTCAATCAGTAAGGTATGATCGGTCAGTTCGTGCTGATTGGTTTCAAACAGCAGGGGAGAGACCAGAATCACATAAGGACTGGTTGCTGCCTGCAGTTGCTGAATAATCGATTGACGAATAGCAGGGTGGGTGATGCTTTCTAGTACTTTACGTGCATCTGGATCTTTGAAAATCTGTTCACGTAAAGCACGGCGATTCAGTTCTCCATTGTCTAAAAGAACCCAATCCCCAAAAGCAGCGTGAATTTGTTGCAACGCAGGTTGTCCTTTTTCTACAATCTCACGTGCCACAATGTCGGCATCAACAACCGTGATTCCTTGGGTCTCGAACCATGTACTTGCTGCAGATTTTCCGCTGCCAATACCACCTGTTAAACCCAAGATAAAAGTCATGTACTCACCTAAAAATTATTGGCCTAAATAAACTTTCATAATTTGCTCGCCCCAAATAAACGCAATCCAGCCCGCAATGGCAATATAGGGGCCAAAAGCAAAAGGCTGGTTTTCTTTGCGGATTTTGAGCAGAATGATACCAATGATTGCTCCGACCATTGATGAAAGTAGCACAATCAATGGCAGCATTAAAGGACCCATCCAGGCACCTAAAGCTGCTAGAAGTTTGAAGTCTCCATAGCCCATACCTTCCTTGCCTGTGATAATTTTAAACAGGTAATACACGATCCAAAGGCACAAGAAACCAATAATATAGCCCCAGATTGCAGAGGTAGGAGAGGTATAAATAGCATAACTATTAATGCCTAAACCTAGTGCTGCTAAAGTCAGGGTATAACGATCCGGTAGAAGCTGAGTATCAAAATCAATAAAGGTCAGTGCGATGAGCATCCAGGTCAAAAGCAAACCAAAGAGCATTTGTAAGGTCGGCCCAAAGACTGCAACAATGACCAATGAACATACTGCAGTGAGTAGCTCAATCAATGGATAGCGAATACTAATTGGATTTTTGCAAGAGCCGCATTTGCCACCTAAAACTAACCAACTAATTAATGGAATGTTTTGATACCAACGAATTTCTGTATGACATTTAGGGCAGGTCGATGCAGGTTTGCTGAGTGTTAGTTTAGATTCGTCAATGATCGGTTGTTCGGGATGCAAAAATAATTGGCAATCGGTACGCCATTCTTGCTCCATCATCTTGGGGGTGCGGTAGATCACCACATTGAGAAAACTACCAATGCATAGACTAAAAAGCCCAACTGCAAGATAAAGTGCAGTTGGGTTATTGATAAAATAAGAGATAAATTCTTGCATTAAACGACAGAACCCATTTGGAAAATTGGGAGATACATGGCGATGACTAGACCACCGACGAGGACGCCAAGTACAGCCATAATTAACGGCTCCATCATTGAAGTTAGGCCATCGACAGCATTGTCGACTTCATTTTCAAAATGGGTCGCTACTTTATCCAGCATGGCATCAAGTGCACCTGACTCTTCACCAATCGCCACCATTTGTACGGCCATAGAGGGGAATTTATTGGTGACACGCATAGCAAATTGCAGCTGTTGACCTGTGGCGACATCATCGCGAATTTTCATGACCGCTTCTTCATAGACACAATTGTTGGTTGCACCAGCAGTGGATTCTAAGGCATCAATCAGGGGGACACCGGCAGCAAATGTGGTCGCTAAAGTTCGACTGTAACGTGCAATAATGGCTTTATAAACTAGGTCACCAAAAATAGGGGCTTTGAGCGCTGCTTTATCGAGGAAATCACGAAATTTTTTACTGCGTTTTTTGGCTTCCATGAAGCCTGCAATAATGGCACCAATGACAATAATTAAAACAAACCAGTATTTTTGCGTCCATTCAGACATATTCACCACCATTTTTGTAAATGCGGGTAAATCTGCACCAAATGAACTAAACAATTCCTGAAAGACTGGAACTACTTTTACCATCAAGATAATTGTGACAATCAGAGCAACCACAATAACAGCTATAGGATATTTCATGGCTTTTTTAATTTTTTGTTTTAAAAGTTCACTTTTTTCTTTATAGATTGCGACCCGATCTAGCATGGTTTCCAGAGCACCGGATTGTTCACCAGACTCAACGAGTGAGCAAAAAAGATTGTCAAAATATTGAGGATATTTTTTAAGTGCGCCTGCGAAGGTATTACCGCCTTCGACTTCACCTTTAATGCCTAAGACCACTTCACGCATCGACGGGTTTTCAAGACCTTCAGCAACAATTTCAAAGCTCTGTACCAACGGTACACCTGCTTTCATCATGGTCGCCAATTGGCGCGTGAAAATGGTGATATCGAGTGTAGATACCTTTTTTTTCATTAAGCCTTCGAGAATATTTTTTCTCTTTTCCCGAATCGTCTTAATGGTAATCCCTTGCTTACGTAAAGTCACTTTAGCCAGTGCTATGTTACGTGCAGGTAATTCTCCTTTAAGTTTTTCCCCTTTACGATCAACCCCTTCATAACTGAAGGTGGGCATCATCTGTGCTTTTTTGACAGCCATGAATTTATCCTTATTTTTAAATGCTTGATCTATTCGCTAGTCACACGATTGACTTCTTGAAGAGAAGTCACCCCCTGCATGACCTTGATTAATCCTGAACGACGTAAATTATTAAACCCCGACCTTGAAGATGCTGCAGCAATTTCAAGTGCATTGCCATCTTCCATAATAATTTTCGAAATTTCAGGTGTCACTTTCATTACTTCATAAATACCGACACGACCCTTATAACCTTCACGACATTCTGAACAGCCGACGGGTTGATAAACTTTAAAATCTGGATGTTTAAGATCGTCTTCTTGAAATCCCATTTCCAACAAACTTGGTTCTGGAACATCAGCAGGAATTTTACATTGTGGACATAAACGTCGAGCTAAGCGTTGCGCAATCACCAAGTTTACAGAGGTGGCAATATTAAAGGAAGGTACACCCATATTCCTTAAGCGCGTCAATGTTTCAGGTGCACTGTTAGTATGTAGCGTTGACATCACCATATGACCCGTCTGAGCCGCTTTAATGGCAATTTCGGCCGTTTCTAAATCTCGAATCTCACCGACCATGACAATATCAGGGTCTTGACGCAGGAATGACTTGAGAGCCGCAGAGAAGGTTAAGCCCACTTTAGCATTGACATTGACTTGGTTAATGCCTTCCAAGTTAATTTCCACCGGATCTTCGGCGGTTGAAATATTGGTGTCTTCACGATTGAGAATATTCAAACCGGTATATAAAGAGACGGTTTTACCCGAACCTGTTGGACCTGTAATGAGGAGCATGCCTTGCGGTTTGTCCAGCGCTTGCATGAATAACTCTTTTTGCTCGGGTTCATAGCCCAATGCATCAATACCTAGCATCGCACTCGATGGATCAAGAATACGCAGTACCAGTTTTTCACCAAACAAGGTGGGTAATGAGTTGACACGGAAGTCAATAGCTTTACTTTTTGAAAGTTTGAGTTTAATCCGTCCATCTTGAGGCAAGCGCTTTTCAGAAATATCCATTTGTGACATCACTTTTAAACGCGAGGCTAAGCGTGTGGCGAGTTGTAAGGGTGGGGTGGCAATTTGACGTAGCACACCATCAATTCGATAGCGAACACGATAACTTTTCTCGTAAGGTTCAAAGTGTAAATCTGAAGCGCCCATACGAATGGCATCAATCAGTAATTTATTAATATATTTAACAATCGGCGCTTCATCTTCCTTTTGATTATCATCTTCATCGTCTTTTTGACTGAGATCTTCTTGCTCAAGATTTAAGTCAATATCATCATCTGAGAATTCAAAAGTATCTGCTTCGGCAAAGTTTTGTTCAATCAGTTTTATTAATTTGGGATGTTCAACAATCACGGCTTCAATATTCATTTTGCTACTGAAGCGAATCGCATCCATGGCATCCATATTGGTTGGATTGCTGGTGGCTACATAAAGTAAATTACCACGTTTAAAAATAGGCAGCACATGATGTTTGGTAATCAGTTTTTCATCGATTCCTTCACGGATAATTTGTGCAGAATCATAAACACTGAGGTCGAAAAGCGGTTCTCCAAACTCTTGAGAAATTTTTTCTGCAATATCTAATGAGGAAACTTTTAATTGCTCAATGAGGAAAGGAACAATATCTTGATTGGCTTTTTTTGCACTTAATACTGCATTCTGCATGTTTTCAGCAGAAACTGAGCCGTCTTCAACCAAACGGCGAATAAAACCAGTGAATCTTGGTGAACCTTGTAATGCTGTCATGCTTTAATATGCCCGCTCAATCAATTTGTTTATAATTGGTATCTTTAAATTATACTTTTGTTATATAAAAATACCATATCTGAAAACGTTGTCATCTACTTAATATTAGATAAAACTTTGAACTAGTCGTAATTACATGCTGAAGTTTTTCTTGAGAATGCCGTGATGACTTGCAAAAATTAAGAATGGCTTAAAAAAAGCCATGTGAAAATTTTCTAAAAAATACTGAATTCCGTGTAGAATGTGCGCGGTTAAATGAATTGTTTTTAATAGGTTACTGTATGTCGGGTTCGGCTATTACTCCTTGGGTTGTTGGCAATTGGAAAATGAACCCAATGCAGGCAGACGCCAAAGCGCTGGTAAGTAGTTTTAAAGAATTATTGCAAAATAATGAAATTAAAGAAGAAAATTGTCATTTAGGTGTTGCGCCTACCATGCTTGCCTTGGCCAGTGTTCAGGCGGAATTGGCAAGTTCAGTCCGATCTGTTTATACCGTTGCACAGAATGTTTCGCGTATTGCAGGTACGGGTGCATATACCGGTGAAGTGAGTGCTGAACTTCTGAAAGATCATCAAATTGATTTTGTACTGATTGGTCATTCAGAGCGCCGTGAAATCTTTGCCGAAACTGCGCAAATACTGAATGAAAAAGTTAAAAATGCTTTAAATGCGGGATTAACCATTATTTATTGCGTAGGTGAAAGCCTGGAACAACGTGAAAATGGTCAAGCAGAGCAGGTGGTGTTGCAACAAATCTGTGACATTGCCGCAGTTGTTCAAGCTGAACAGTGGCAAAAAATTGTAATTGCCTATGAGCCGATTTGGGCAATTGGAACGGGTAAAACAGCTTCACCTGAAGATGCACAAGCCATGCATGCCAAGATTCGTGAAGGCTTAACTCAAATTACATCGTTCGGTCCAAGCATCGCCATTCTGTATGGCGGTAGTGTCAAGGCTGAAAATGCAGTAGAGTTGGCTGCCTGTCCAGATATTAATGGTGCCCTGGTTGGTGGTGCATCTTTAAATGCAGAGTCTTTCTATAAAATTGCTCAGGCTTTTGCAAATACAAAATAATTAGGAGTTCAGCATGCAAACTTTTGTGCTGGTGGTACATATTATCTTAGCCATTTTAATGATTGTATTGATTCTGGTACAACATGGTAAAGGTGCAGATGCAGGCGCATCATTTGGTGGTGGCGGTGCTGCAACTGTATTTGGTGCTTCAGGTTCAGCGAATTTCATGACTCGCTTGACAGGTATTTTGACGGCTTTATTCTTTGTCACCAGTTTAACTTTAGCGGTGTTTGCCAAAAAACAAACGACTGATGCTTATAGCTTAAAATCAGTGCAGACAACCACGACTGCTCCGGCGAATTCGAATGAAACTTCGCCAGTCGCACCGAAAACAGGTGAATAACCTGATTTAGTTCTTTCTTTTTGGACATGATCCGACTAGAATGCGACACAGCTGCGGTGGTGGTGGAATTGGTAGACACGCTACCTTGAGGTGGTAGTGCCTTCGGGCGTGGGGGTTCAAGTCCCCCCTTCCGCACCAACTTGTAATCCAGAACATAAGTTGGTGTAAGCAGCAAATCTGTTGATGCGGGATGGAGCAGTCTGGTAGCTCGTCGGGCTCATAACCCGAAGGTCGTTGGTTCAAATCCAGCTCCCGCTACCAATACTATTTAGAAGCAAACTAAATAGGCGATTTAAATAATATTTAAATGGTGATTAATTTTTGCATGTTGTTGCGGGATGGAGCAGTCTGGTAGCTCGTCGGGCTCATAACCCGAAGGTCGTTGGTTCAAATCCAGCTCCCGCTACCACTTTTTGATTAAGGTGCAACTTAATCAAGCAACCATTGAACAGTTTTTGATTGAAAATGCTCAGTGAATTGTATATAATTTTTGCACGTTGTTGCGGGATGGAGCAGTCTGGTAGCTCGTCGGGCTCATAACCCGAAGGTCGTTGGTTCAAATCCAGCTCCCGCTACCAAGTTTCTAAAAGGCTCACAAAAATGGTGGGCCTTTTTGCACAGTGGACTTTGGTTTTTCTGTGTACACAGGGGCGATTACGCCCTTTTTTATTGGCTATCGTGTAGTGTCGACATCCATTGGTCAAATCGTCATGTTTCACTACTAATATAGTTGAGTTAGTCTGAACCGGTCACAGCGACTATTGAATCGCACAACAATGACGAGAGTAAATGAAGCTATCAAATAAAACTCAAGCACTCCAAGACCTTATAGCTCCTGCAGTGCAAGCTTGTAATGTAGAACTTTGGGGAATCGAATTCCTTCCTCAGGGTAAACGTTCTTTATTACGTATCTATATTGATAAAACCAACGAAAACAACACGCAACCTGTCATGAATGAAGATGGCGAACTTGAAGAAGGTCGTGGTATTGGCGTGCAAGATTGTGTCCGCGTAACACAGCAAGTTGGCGCAATGCTTGACGTGCATGATCCAATTTCTGGCGAATACTCACTTGAAGTGTCTTCTCCAGGATGGGATCGACCATTCTTTCAGCTTGACCAAATGCCAGCCTATATTGGACATAAAATTGCTTTACGTCTGATTAGTGCTGTAGATAACCGTCGTAAATTTCAAGCAAAACTCATTGCTGTTGATCTTGAAAATGAAGTCATTCAAGTCGAAGTTGAAAATCAACAGGTACTTGAAATTGACAGTCATAATATCGACAAATCAAATTTGATCTTTCAAGATTAATTCATTCAATAAATAAGAATCTGAACGAATAGGTGACTTATGGCTCGTGAAATTCTTACCGTAGTAGAAACGGTTAGTAACGAAAAAGGTGTAAGTCGTGATGCAATTTTTGAAGCGCTTGAACAAGCTTTAGTTGCTGCGACTAAAAAGAAATTTTACGAAGGCACAAACTCGGAAGAAGCACGTTTACGTGTAGAAATCGATCGTAAGACCGGTGATTACCGTACTTTTCGTCAATGGGAAGTGGTTGCTGACGAAGATCATGAAATGCCTGCATGTCAGGATGCGATCTCGGATTTGGATCCTGAAAAATGGTCAATCGGTGACATTCGTGAACTCGAAGTTGAATCGATTGATTTCGGTCGAATTGCTGCACAAATTGCAAAACAGGTGATTGTGCAAAAAATTCGTGAAGCTGAACGTGCTTTAGTTGCTGATGCGTACGAATCTAAAGTTGGTGAACTCATCTACGGTGAAGTTAAAAAACAAACCAAAGATGGCTTTATTATTGACTTGGGTGACAATGCTGAAGCATATCTTTCACGTGAAGAAATGATTCCTAAGGAAATTCTTCGCCCGAAACAACGTGTAAACGCTATTTTATATAGCGTGAACCGTGAAGGTCGTGGTGCACAATTATTGTTGTCACGTGCGCGTCCTGAAATGCTGATTGCTTTGATGAAGAAAGAAATTCCTGAAATTTCTGAAGAAATCATCGAAATTAAAGCAGCTGCACGCCAACCGGGTGTTCGTGCTAAAATCGCTGTGAAAACGAACGATCATCGTATTGATCCTGTGGGTGCTTGTATTGGTATGCGTGGTACACGTATCCAGGCAGTACAATCAGAATTGAACGGTGAGCGTATTGATGTTGTTGTATGGTCTGATGATCCGGCACAGTACATTGCAAGCGCTTTAGAGCCTGCTGATGTATCAAGTATTGTGATTGATGAAGATGCACATAGCGCCGATATCATTTTTGCCGCAACGGATCAGTTGGCACGTGCCATTGGTTCACAAGGTCAGAATGTTCGTTTAGCATCTGAATTGACTGGCTACAAATTGGATATGATGCTCGAAGAAGAATTCTACGCGCGTCAACAAAATGAAGCTCAACAATACCTCGACATGTTTGTAACACGTCTTGATATTGAAGAAGATTTGGCAATGGCTTTGGTTGAAATGGGCTTCACTTCTCTTGAAGAGATTGCTTATGTTCCAGCTGAAACATTCGATGAGATTGAACTTGATGCTGAAACTGTTGAATTATTGCAAAGCCGTGCGAAAGAAATTACATTGGCAGATGCATTAAAACAACAAGAAAATATCCAAGAACCAAGTGCAGAACTCGTTGCAATGGCTGGGATGACACAGGAAATCGCGTATGCACTTGCAGCTCGCGATGTGGTAACAGTAGATGATTTGGCTGACCAGGCAACTGACGATATTGAAGATATTGAAGGTTTAGGTGCTGAAAAAGCAGGTCAACTCATTATGAAAGCGCGCGAATCATGGTTTAACTAGGAGGAAATATATGACGGACAAGTCGATTAAAGAGTTAGCTCTCAGCGTAGAACGTCCAGTTGAGAAGCTCCTAGAGCAGGTTCGTGACGCAGGTTTACCGCAACGTAAAGCTGAAGATATTATTTCCACTGAACAACAAAATACCCTCGTTAACCATTTGAAGAAACTTCATGGTCAAGACGATGGGCATGCAGGAAAAATCACGTTGAAACGTAAAACAACCAGTACTGCTAAAGTGGCCAGTACATCAGGTAAGGCGAAGACAATTAACGTTGAAGTGCGTAAAAAGCACACGTTTGTTAAGCCTGATCCTGAACAAATTAAAGCTGAAGCTTTAGCGAAAGCACAAGCAGACAAGAATGCAACTGCATCTCCTGCGAATGCTGAACAAAAAGCGGATGACGCACCTCAAACAGGCGTATCTAAAGCGAAACAAGCTTTTGAAGCAATGCGTGCTGCTGCTAAGCAAGAAACGGCTAAGCAAGAAGTACCAAAAGCTGCTGTTGTTGTGAAGCGTAAATCAAACAACAAACCGATTGTAAAACAAACGGTTAAACAAGTTGAAACAGCTGAACAGAAAAAAGCACGTGAAGCTCAAGCTGCGCAATTAAAAGCAGTTGAAGAAGCAGCACGTCGTAAGTCGGCTGAAGAAGCGCAACAACGTACGCTTGAACAAATGCGTCAAATGGCTTCTAAGTACACCTCTGAAGATACCACTGCAACGATTCGTGTGGTTGATGATTCTCCATTGGCAGCGGGTCTTGTTGGTCAGGCTTATGAAGATTCATTTGCCAAAGAAGACCGTGAAATTAAACGTGGTGGTAACACCACAACTGCACGTGCACCGAAAAAAGGTGGACGTCGTGGTCAGGAAGAGCAAAGCTTCAGTAAACAGCCTAAACGTGGTTTGAAAACTAGCCAAGGCAACAAGCATGGCTTTGAAAAACCTGTTAAGAAACAAGTTTATGATGTTGAAATTGGTGAAACCATTGTTGTTGCTGACTTAGCTGCAAAAATGGCGATCAAGGTTCGCGAAGTTATCAAATCACTCATGAAAATGGGCGAGCTTGTGACTCAAAACCAAGCGATTGAGCAAGAAATTGCAGCACTTGTCGTTGAAGAAATGGGTCATAACCCAGTTCTGGTTTCTGATACTCAAGCTGAGGATAACCTGCTTGAAGCAGCTGAAGAAGCGCGTGGCGTTCAAACGACTCGTGCTCCTGTTGTTACGATCATGGGTCACGTTGACCATGGTAAAACATCGCTTCTTGACCGTATTCGTCGTACCAAAGTGGCTGCGGGCGAAGCGGGCGGTATTACACAGCATATCGGTGCATATCACGTTAAAACAGATAAAGGCATTATCACTTTCTTAGACACACCGGGACACGCAGCGTTTACTTCAATGCGTTCACGTGGTGCGAAAGCGACTGATATCGTGGTTCTTGTTGTTGCGGCTGATGATGGTGTAATGCCACAAACTGCTGAAGCAATTGATCATGCACGCGCTGCAGGTACGCCAATCATTGTTGCAATCAACAAAATGGATAAAGAATCCGCTGATCCAGATCGCGTATTGAACGAATTGACCACCAAAGAAATCGTGCCTGAACAATGGGGCGGTGACGTACCAGTAGCCATGGTTTCTGCACATTCGGGTCAAGGTATCGATGAATTGCTTGACCTTATTTTAATTCAATCAGAAATGCTTGAATTGAAAGCATCTGAAGAAGGTGCTGCGCAAGGTGTTGTGATTGAAGCGCGTGTAGACAAAGACCGCGGTGCCGTTGCTTCTATTCTTGTACAAAACGGTACATTAAATGTAGGTGATTTAGTGCTTGCCGGTGCATCTTACGGTCGTGTTCGTGCGATGGTAGATGAAAACGGTAAACGTATTAAATCAGCAGGTCCTTCGATTCCAGTGGAAATCTTGGGTCTTCCTGAAGCGCCGATGGCGGGTGACGAAGTTCTTGTTGTAAATGATGAGAAAAAAGCACGCGAAGTTGCTGATGCACGTATGGCGCGTGAGCGTGAAAAACGTCTTGAGCGTCAAAGTGCGATGCGTCTTGAAAACATCATGGCGTCTATGGGCAAAAAAGATGTTCCTTATGTGAACGTTGTGCTTAAAACTGATGTACGCGGTACATTGGAAGCCTTGACTGTAGCCTTGCAAGCATTGGCAACAGATGAAGTTCGCGTTCGTGTAATCGGTTCTGGCGTAGGTGCAATCACTGAGTCTGACGTTACGCTTGCTGAATCTTCTGAAGCAGTACTTCTAGGCTTTAACGTACGTGCTGATAATACTGCACGTCAAAAAGCGGATGCAGACGGCATCGACATTCGTTACTACAGCATCATCTATGAATTGATTGATGACGTGAAAGCGGCAATGAGCGGTAAACTTGCTCCTGAGCATCGTGAAACGATTCTTGGTGTTGCGCAAGTACGTGAAGTGTTCCACTCAAGTAAATTCGGTGCGGCTGCGGGCTGTATGGTGCTTGAAGGCGTATTGCATCGTAACAAACCGATTCGCGTATTACGTGATGACGTGGTTGTATTCCAAGGTGAGCTTGAATCTCTTCGTCGCTACAAAGAAGTGGTTGAAGAAGTTCGTGCCGGTATGGAATGTGGTCTTGCTGTGAAAGGCTATAAAGACATCAAAGCACTCGATAAGATCGAAGTGTACGATGTTCAATTGATTAAACGGAGTCTTTAATGGCGGGTAGTCAGCGTCTTAAGCGTATGGCTGATACAGTTCAGAGAGAACTCTCTGAACTGATTCGTCAAGAGCTTAAAGATCCACGCTTAGGTGGTCTGGTGACTATCTCTGCGGTGAAAGTTAGCGCAGACTTAGGATATGCCGAAGTTTATGTGACTGTAATGGGTCGTGAACTGGGTGATGATCAAAGCGAAGCCGCGAATAAAGAAACTTTAGATGTATTAAACAAAGCATCGGGTTTCTTGCGTCACGAATTGAGTCGTCGTATCAAGACACGTATTACGCCACGTTTGCGTTTCCATTATGACAAAACCAATGCTTACGGCAATTATATGTTTGGTCTGATTGCAGAAGCAGTGAAGGATTTACCGCCTGCTGAAGCAAAGCAAGATGATGAATAATTGATGTAATAAAAAAGCCACCTTCGGGTGGCTTTTTTTGTACGTTAAAATTTTGTTTAGGACAAAATTGATATATCAGCGCATGCAGTAGACTGAATTTAAACTGGAAACGACCAAAGGACTCAAAATACTAAAGCATCTAGTCTTCATTTAGCTTAGGTCATCATGTGAGTTGTTTTTGTCTTTCGTAGGAGGAGGACGGCGGCTTCGTTGCCAAGGTAAGGGGCGCTCAAGTGTTTCAGGCACTTCACCACCGGTTGAGCGTAACCGTAAGTGTAGAGCGGCTTGTGCCATTAAATTGGCAGATACGGGCGCGGTAATGAACGCCAGTAAAGTCAATAACAGTTCGGCAAAACCAAAACGGCCTTGAAATGCTGAAAAAATCATCGCAGCAATTAAAAAGCTGCCTAGTCCCAAAGTACTGGATTTTGTCGGAGCATGCAGACGCATAAATAAGTCAGGTAAGCGCACCATGCCAATACCACCGACCAACATAAAGAATGAGCCAATCAATAAAAAAATTGAGACCAGGATTTCCATCACGAGTTGCATTACTGTTTCTCCTAATCTACGACATGGCCAGTGGTAAAGTAGCGAGCAAGCGCTGCGGTGGAAACAAATCCAAGCATGGCAACCAATAAAGCCCCTTCAAATAAGGCGGTACTTGCCCAGTAGATGCCAAGAATCACCACAAGGCAGGTGGCATTCAGAAACAATGTATCCAAGGCTAAAAGACGATCGACAATGGAGGGACCCATGACTAGGCGGACCAGGCAAAAAAACATTGAAATGGTGATGGCCACCATACATATGCCGAGTGCATAAGGCAAAATAGTCATGAATCTTCTCCTAATTCCACAGCAAAAATAGCCATCAGCGCTTTTTCATAACGATTTTTAATTTCTAGAATGTCTATTTCAGCATTATCCGTACTTAAGGCATGCACCAAAATATCGCCACGATCATGGTCAATCCCTGCAGTGACTGTACCCGGTGTGGTGGTAATAATCAGTGCCAGCAGCACATTGACTTGTTCATGTTGCGTTTCTAAAGGCACGCGAAACCATTTGGGATGTAAGTTGCGTGTTGGTCCAAGAACCATTTTAGCCACTTTAATATTACAAATAATAATATCCCACAACACCACAAAGAAGAGTTTTAAAGCCAATACCCAGTTGATATCGGGAGTACGGGTAATAAAGGGTTGTACCAAACGCGGAATCAGAATTCCGAGGAGCAAAGCTATAAGTACTGTTGCTGAATCGAGGCTATGCGTCAGCATAATCCAGCTTAAAGCCACAATTACAGATACAAATGGATGCGGTAGCCAGTTTTCCCAGAACGATGTTTTTTGCATGGTTAAGGCTCCTGAGGTTTGAGTTTGGCATCATCCACATCCACCGGTTCCTGCAATTGCTGCTGTTCAATTTGGCGGTGCTTATACTCTGAAATATGTTCACCTTCCAACGTATCTTCCGAAATAATGTAAGGAATAAGGTGCGCATTCGGATCAACAGTTTCACCGCCATATTTGGTTTCAGGCAGGTTTTCAGGATCATAGGGTTGAACGCTAATCACCTGATTAAGATTATCTTTATGCAGGATAACTCCTTCATATAAGGCATTATTTGGGATTTGTTCAGCCGTTTTAAACATGTATTGCTGAATAGGACCCGCACAGACCATATATACGATTAAACCTGAAAGCAGTAAATAGATGGTTTTGTCATTTCGTGCAGGCGATTGCTCAGGTAAAGCTTGATAGGCCTTAAACTCATCTGTATCTGGATTGTCTTCAGGCATCGTGGCACGCCAAAATAACACAAAGCCAATCCGGGTAAATGCAATAATACTGAGTAAACTGACAATCAGCACAACCGCAATAATCACCAGTTGATAAGGTGAATGTGACGTCGCCTGCAAGATAAAGACCTTGCCCAAAAAGCCACTGAATGGAGGTAAACCTGCCATCATCAAGGCAATTAAAAAGAAGACTAATGACACTACCTTGTGTTGTTTCATTTGCGGTGCAATATTGAAATGGTCCTTGAATGCTCCACGTTGTGACGTAATCCAGCCCGAGAGCAAATAAAATGCCGCTGCAATCAGGGTGCTATGCACTAAATAATAAAGTGCCGCAGCCCAGGCCAAGGTATTAAACAGGGAAATCGCGATTAAGAGGGTTCCGATCGAAGACAAAATCATGAAACCGACGAAACGACGCAAGCGTTCTGCGCCAATCGCCCCAATGACACCGTAGATAGAGGTGATTAAACCAATCGGAAGCAACCAGTTTGCCAAAATGCTGTGGCTCAAGTCATCTTCAAAAACGGTGCCATTAACACGTAAGATGGCGTAGATGCCCACTTTGGTCATAATGGTAAAAATTGCTGCAACAGGGGTTGTTGCCACGGCATAGGTTTTCGGTAACCAAAAACCCACCGGTAACATGGCGGCTTTAATCCCAAACACCACAAATAACAGTAAGCCACCTGCGACTGCCAGTTTGTGCTGATCGGGTTCTAATAGCGGGAGCAGGCGTGTGACATCTGCCATGTTTAAACTGCCGACACTGCCGTAAATCATGCCGAGTCCAATCAGGAACAGGGCAGAGGCCAGTAAGTTAATGGTGACGTAATGAATGCCGAGTTGAAAACGTGCTTTGCCTTGCCCGTGTACCAGCAGGACATAGGACGCCATCAACAAGATTTCAAAGAATACGAATAAGTTGAATAAGTCGCCTGTCAGGAATGCGCCACATAAGCCCATGAGCAGGAAGTGGAACATGGCATGGAAATAACGTCCACGGGCATCCCACTCGTGACTCGCATACCATAAGATCGGTGTCGCCAAGGCATAGGTCAGTACCAGCATCAGGGCGGAAAGTTGGTCTAGCACCAAGACAATCCCGAAGGGTGCAGACCATTCACCTAAATTATAGATGCTGATTTGTCCACTGCTGGCCAAGTTCAAATAAAGAATGGCAGTGACTAAACCTAAAATTGAAGAAACGTAACTAATCCCACGACGCCAAGGTTGACGCCAATCCTGTGATAATGCGCCTGCGCCTGGATTCCCCAAAAGAACCAGTAAAAAAGCAGTAAAAGCTGGAATTAAAATGATAAAAATAGGGGTATGTTCAGTCCAAAACTGGATGAAAGCATTCATTAAGGCTCATCCTCACGCGGGTCAATCGGCACAATATCTTCTTTGGAGTCAACGTGATCTGTACCTGTTTCATAGCGACTGCGCAAAGCCAGTTGCACAATAAAAGCCGTGGTCGCAAAACCAATCACAATGGCGGTTAACACCAAGGCTTGGGGCAGGGGATCGGTTGCTTTGCTGGTTTCAGTCAGGACCGCCGGGGCATTGACCTGAATCCGTCCCATCGCGAACAAAAATAAATTGACTGCATAACCAATCATGGCCAAACCTAAAACCACAGGGAAAGTACGGGCACGTAAAATGAGATAAATTCCCGTTGCAGTCAGTAGGCCAATAGCCGAGGCGAGTAAAAATTCGATACTAATCATTTTCTTCTCCCTTGAGTACCGGGCCAGCCATACTGGAGTGACGTGAATCGCCTAAAACCGAGATCATCAGCATGGTTGCACCAACAACGGTGACATAGACCCCGACATCAAATAAGGCAGCAGATGCCAGATGAATTTCACCTAAAATTGGTGGTGAGATGTAGATGTGTGCACTGGTGAGGAATGGACGTCCCCAGAACCATGCACCGAGTCCAGTCAGTCCGGCAATCACCAGACCAGAACCAATCCAGATTTCATATAAACGTCCGGATTTGGCTTTCAGCATTTGTTCTGCCTGATCTTGACCAAGGGCAATATATTGGATGATTAAGGCTAAAGCGGTAATCAAGCCGGCAATAAATCCGCCACCCGGTAAGTTATGACCGCGCAGGAAGATATACAGGCTTACCACCAGTGCCAAAGGTAAAACCCAAGACGCGGTAATCCTGAACATCAAGGGAGAGGGATTAAAACGGTAGGTCAAGCCTTGAGTGATGGTGGTACCGTGGGTACGCATGCCATCCATTAAACACAAGGCACCAATGGCAGCAATACCCAGTACAGTAATTTCACCAAAGGTATCGAAACCACGGAAGTCGACCAGAATTACATTGACCACATTGGTACCGCCACCCAGTGGAATGGATTGCTGCATGAAGAACCATGAAATCGAGTTGTGGTCACGGGTCAAGATTAACCAGCTAATCCAGCCAATACCGAGACCGCCGCCAATCGCAATCAGTGCATCACGCCAACGACGTGAAACACTGGACTCATAAGGCGTCAGCTGTGGCAGTAATGATAAGCTCATGAGTAAGAGTACAGTGGTGACCACATCAACGGTAATCTGGGTTAAAGCCAGATCCGGTGCAGACAGGGTCACAAAAACCATAGTCACGACTAAACCGACTGCACCACTAATCAGCACTGCTTTAATCCGTTCATGGTGGAACCACAACATCATCCAGCATGCAGAGAATAATAATAGCCACAGTACAATGGCAAGCGCAGGCGCATGGGTTAATTCACGCGTACCTGTGGTGAGTCCCTGATTGATGAGTGGCATGGCCAGCAAAGCAGCACTGAATAACACAATCCACATTAAATAGCTTTGCAGGGAACCATTTTCAGTTTTACGTTTGAACTTGCGTGAATTTAGTAACAGATGCTTGAGGAATAAATCAAACAAGATTCTGCCTTGGAATTGTCCCAAGCTCAGATCTAAATCAATCTCACGAATTTTACCGTTTTTGGCGAAAGCGAAATAGAAAATTACCCCACCAAACAGCGCGATCATACTCATCACTAAAGGCAGATTGAAGCCATGCCAAATGGCTAAATGTGTGCCGGCAAAGTCAGGGAGTTGAGTGCTGGCACGCGCAGTTGAATTGACAATTTTTTCAACTAAAAGGGCAGGTGCCAGACCGACTAAAATACATAAAACAGCAAGCAGAACTGCGGGTGCACGCATACCAAAAGGCGGTTCATGTGCATGTTGATTGGGAACTTGTCGTCCCAGCGGACCATCGAAAAATACCCCGTGAACCAAACGCACCGAATAGGCGACTGCAAAGATTCCCGCGAGAGTTGCTACCACCGCCGAGAAAATCATGACTGGCCCAGAGAGATTGGCCAGTAGTTCAGTAAAGAACATCTCTTTAGACAAGAATCCATTGGTCAGGGGTACACCCGCCATCGAGGCAGCAGTGATCATGGTTAGGGTCGCAGTAAACGGCAGTAGTTGCCAAATCCCGTTTAACTTGCGTAAATCACGGGTTCCCGTTTCATGGTCAATGATTCCGGCAATCATGAACAATGCGGCTTTAAAGGTCGCATGATTAATGATATGGAAAATGGCTGCGGCAATCGCCAGTGGTGATCCAATCCCCAACAGGCAGACAATTAAGCCTAAATGACTGATGGTGGAATAGGCGAGTAAGCCTTTTAAATCTTCTTTAAAAATGGCAAAAAAGGCTGCCATACACAGGGTAAATAACCCCACAAAAGTTACAATATTATGATAAAGCGCTGCACCGACAAAAATGGGAGTAAAACGTGCCAGCAGGAAAATTCCGGCTTTGACCATGGTCGCCGAATGCAGATAGGCGGATACCGGTGTCGGGGCTGCCATGGCATTGGGTAGCCAAAAATGGAACGGGAACTGGGCACTTTTGGTAAAGGCACCCATTAGAATGAGCAGCAAGGTGGGAACAAACAGCGAATGGCTTTGAATCTGATCCTTCATTGTTAAAATTTGGTCTATCTGATAGGTGCCGGTCATTTGACCGAGCAGAATAAAGCCACCGAGCATCGACAGACCGCCCATCCCGGTTATGGTAAGCGCCATCCGTGAACCGCGTTGCGCAGCTTGGTAGTTATTCCAGTAACCGACCAAAAGGAACGAGGAAATACTGGTGAGTTCCCAAAAAATAAGCAATAAAATTAAATTATTGGACAGTGATATCCCCAGCATGGCTGCCATGAACAGCATCAGCAATAGATACAGTTTACTCAGGGAACTTTTAGGACTTAAATAATAATAGGCATAAATATAAATGAGGGTACCGATACCGCTAATCAGTAAACAAAACAACAGGCCTAAGGCATCCATACGGAAGCTTAAATCGATACCTAATTGAGGTAACCAAGCCCAAGTCTGGGTGATTATTGCACCATTAAAGACATCTTTTGCTTGAGTCAGTAACAAGATCAGGCTGCTTAAACTGACTGCAATGGCCGCTAAAGCCGTTACCCCGCGTGAAAATTGCTTCAGCCACGAGACAAGGGTAGTGCCCAGTACTAACGGTAACAATATAATAATCGGTAGCACACTCATATCCATTGTCGTGAATCAGGTTGGTAAAAACCTAAGGGTGAATCTTATCTTTCAAGGACTACAGGACAGCAAAGAACCATCCAAACTTCTCAATCTTGAAAGCCAAATTAAATTAAAAATATGGAAAAACAAGCTGTGTTGCGCAACTTGTAAAAAGCGATAGTAAAATCGGATTTTACTATAAAACTTTAAATATACTTGATCTTATTACATGAAGAAAACAACATCAATTATTTTTGCGCACAGCTAACCTATTATACGCTCATCCATTCTTTCTAGGCGCCGAGTGTTTAGACAGATGAAAACTTAAAAATGATTCTTGAAAATGGCGCTTTGAAATATCGAATCTGTTTGGTAATTAAATTCAATCTTTTGGGTTATGGCAGGGGATGGTGCGAAGACCTATCATCCTGCTGATTCAATAAATGAAGCAATTCAGTTTGTTGTTCTGCACTTAAATGCTGTTGAATGTGTTGCATGATGCTTTGTGGGGTGATGCTTTCTAATTCGGGTTCAAGCAATGGATCGGTTTCAATCACTTCTTCGTTAAAAACCAGGTTCTCATAAATCGTGTCAAACTTGTCTTGCAAAGGTTGCAGCTGCATATCAAAGATCTGTTTATTTTCCAGTTTCAAACATTGATAGTCTGCTGCATGTTCCAGTAATTCGCTGCGATTGCCGGTAGCAATAATCTGTAGGCGCGGAAAAGCCTGATGTAAGCGTTGCAAAATCACTTGAGACGTATTTTGATCGAGCTGATGGTCAATGGCATCAATCAATAAAATTCCATCCCCTTCAAGGCAGGGATATAAACTGTTTGGATTGAGCAAGCATAAGCGGCGCACAATATCCCCCACCAACGCGATCCAGTTTTTAACGCTATTGGAGAGTTGTTGATAGAGCATGGTTTTATTCTGATAGCTCACCATCAACTGTAATTTAGGTTGGTACTGGATATAAATGTCTTCTAAAGCAGGAATGACCGTGCTTAAGGCTTGTTTCAACGCATCCAGGCTCGGTGCGTTCATTTGCTTTTGAGCATTGACCAATTGTTGCAGGAAGCTATTATCTTTGTTTTTCTGGATGGATGGATTGGACAGCAATTGTTGAAACAGTTGGGCAATTTGGGCATTTTCAATATCACTGATTTCACGAAACCACTCAAAAAAACGGCTAAAGGTGGTGTAAGGAATAGTTGAAATTTCATAGGCGTGTGAGGTCTGGAAAATGACAGGATTATTCTTGCTCTGAATATTCATTTCATTGACGAAGCGTTCCGCAGGATAATAGGCAATTAAGGGTAAGCCTTGCAGTTGGTCATGTTTGATCGCATTTTGATAAAGTTCGACCAAGTTTTCCAGTTGTTGGGTTTCGGCTTTGCTGGTGCCTATACCATGACTATTTAAGGTTTTATACAGCTGCCAATCGCAGTAAGAAAGTGCTTTGTCTTGCGGCTCACTGGCTTCGGTTAAAGTACTAATATCATTGGGAACTCGAACCCGAATATCAATTTTGGATTGCAAGCGCGTGAACATAATGTCTTGATCAAGCATCACCACACCGGCAGCACGAAAGTCTTTATAACGTGCTGCAAACCAGGTCAGGGCTTGATAAGTGAATTTTAAAATGCCAGTTTTACCCGAGCTTTGATCCCCCAGAATCAGGGTGATCGATTTATCGCTAAATTTCAGCTTGAGATCAGCAAAATGAAGGGCGTGTTTGAGTTGAACAGATTCGATTTTCATAAAACACCTGCATTGCGAAATGAGCTGAATTATTCTCCCACGGCTTTACGCAACGATAATGGCATTTGCTTTTTGAGTTGTTGTACCAAATCGTAAATGTGGTGAATATTTAAACTTACTTTAGCACGTGTGCAGGCAACGTAAAGCAATCTTAACTCTTCGTCACTAATTTTATGGTCTTTTTCATTGACCTTAAATTGATAGTCATCTTCGATATGCACACGATCCCATTCCAGACCTTTGGCTTTGTGTGCAGTCGAGATAATGTAGTCGGCCTGTTCAATCGGGGTGATTTTCGCCAAGGCTCTTTTGAGTGGGTCGGTACCGTGATCATCGACCAGTTTCACCAAGGGTTTAATGTCACTGCCATCATTAGTTTCACAATATTCATGCACGTCATGCCATGAATTAAACCAGGCGAGTTCAGGCACATCAGTCACTCGTTTGCCTTGTTTCAGCATGCTGGCGGCATCAACAAAACGGTTCAGTTTGACATGGTCGGCTTGTAAACTGACCTTGTCGCCATGCACTAAACCAGCGAGCAATAACTCCATCGCCCGGGCATTGGTACGGCATAAAATCGCATCGCGTTGTTTGGTATGCGGTTTATTGACCACTTTTGAATTGAGATACGGATTGCCCAATAGTGGCACGGTTTCGTTTAAGGCGCCCAGAATGGCATTTGCATTTAAGGCAATTTCTTCACCGAAACGAAATGATGTCGTTAATCTGGATTCAGGCAAGGGCAATTGCTGCATGGCATTGACCGCGCCGCGCCAGGCATAAATCTGTTGATGTGCATCCCCCACATAAATCACCTGGGTATTACGCTGTCTAAGCAAAATTCCAAGCATCAGAGGGTCGGCATCTTGTGCTTCATCAAACAACACATAATCTGTGAGGATATTCGGCTCAGACAAAGCCCAAAGTTTCAGGTAAATATCGTGACCAATCCCGGCTTGATGATTCGGGTCAATCGACTCTAACCAGCGCCGTTCAATCGCGGGATAAAGATGCTTTTGCAACTCATCAATATCATCCGGATGTAACCAGCTCGGTGCTTGTAGATGACGTGGCGCAGGATATTGTGAACTGGTCGAACAGAAATAACTGACTGCATTGGCCACCAAGCTCGCCAAACGACTCGGCATCATCACGTATTTTTCATAACGTCCACCCATCATCCGACGCAGCGTAATCGGTTGCAGTCGATATTCCTTGGCAATAAAACTTGGACTTAAACGCGGTAAACGCAGTTTGTCGGTCACGCCACGCGGCACACTACGAAAAGCCAGCGAGTGAAAAGTACGACAGTCGACACCACGATGAAATTTACTTTGTGCCTCTGATGCAATGGCTTTATTAAACGCCAGATACATGCCGCGCCGCTCTGGCATGGCATCACTGATCATTTGTAAAGTGGTGGTTTTACCTGTGCCGGCATAAGCAATCACTTTAAAGGATTTGCCCAAACGTGCATTGTCTATGGCAATGGCTTGCTCATAGGTTGCACTCGGTTTTTGCGAATTAGACACAGTCATTGGCTTAGTGTTGACGATTGGCTTTTTCAACCAATCCAGATAAGCCTTGGCGACGTGCAAGTTCGTTTAAAACCACTTGTGGTTCAAGATCGAAATAGCCGAGCATGACAATGGTATGGAACCATAAATCAGCCACTTCATAAATCAGGTCATTTTTATTATCTTCATGCGCTTCAGCTTTAAAGTCTTTTGCTGCGATGATGGTTTCAATACTTTCTTCACCGACTTTTTCTAAAATTTTGTTTAAGCCTTTGTGATACAACTTCGCTACATAAGAGGAGTCAGGATCTGCCGCTTTGCGCTCGCTCATCATCTGCCCTAAATAGTCCAGCACTTCCACTTGTTCAGATTGGGCAGTTGAGGCATTCATGGCAAGCGTATGTGGATTCACTGATTTTTCAGCGTAAATCTGGCTTGGATCTTTTAATTGCGCATCGACAATTTCCCAACCATTTGGTGTGAGTTTACGATAGAAACACGATTCACGACCGGTATGGCAGGCAATGCCGCCATGTTGTTCAATTTGCAACACAATCACGTCTGCATCGCAGTCTAAACGGATTTCATGCACGGTTTGGAAATGACCTGATTCTTCGCCTTTATGCCATAATTTTTGACGTGAACGGGAGAAGTAAACGGCCTGGTTTTTTTCTGCCGTTAAGGCTAAAGCTTCACGATTCATCCATGCGACCATGAGCACACGACCGCTTTGATGATGCTGTGCAATGGCAGGAATTAGACCTTGTTCGTTAAATTTTACTTCATCGAGCCATTGCAAGTTGTTCATGAGAATTTCACCAAAAATATGTTCAAAATGGAAAAGAGCGAATAAAAAATCGCAGCTATATAGTGTACGTGATTAGCGAGTGTTTGAGAAAAAAATATACGTATGATCATTTGGTTTACTTATCACGCAGTTGTATATTTTTTTCATGCAAATGTATTTCATTATTTTTATGGGTAAAACGGATCAAAAACCAACTGATTGAAATATGCCACTTAAAATTAAGCCTATCCATGGATAAGCTCAACTCAGAGTAGTTTTATAAATCTTGCATAAATTGCGGCAAGTTTTGCTTTTCCACCAATTCTAAAAATTCATCACCCAAGCGCTGACTTTCGGCTACACACTGGTTCCACATTTGAATGCGCTGTTTCTGATCTAAGCCTTTTAAAGTGAAGTCTTTACGATCGGGCAGACGCCCAAGTGGCAGCGATTGCAAATATTCTGCGGAAGGGGAAAGTAGTAAAGTTCGTGCCTGATTTTCAGGATTGGCTTTACGATTTTTTAACATTTTATCGAACCAGCCCGGTGTAATGCGGTCGCTAAAGTGCGGATACAGCACAATGCCTTGGCTCTCAAATGGTAGGTCAATGTGATAGTCAATTAACCCCCCATCACGGTAACTGCCTTTAGGCGCATCTGGAATATCGCGAATAGCCGCCATAACTCCTGGAATAGACGCAGAAGCCATTAGCCAAGGTGTGACATTGTCGCTATTTAAAGTTTGATAATGGGTAACAAAGTCATCATCTACTTTAAATTGTGTCCCCATTTTTGGTTGACTAATCACACGTTGCATAAACAGACGGTTGTGTTTACGACCGAGTGCATTACTGCCAACAATGCCCGCGATAGAGGCAAGGAGTGGGAGGTTCTTATCACTTTGGAAAATATGCTGTGCTTTAATTGAAATCACAGTGAGATGATAATCAGGATGATCAACCAGTTGTTGTTCTTTGCCTTGAATCAGATCAATCAACATGCCTCGGCAAATATTACCCACGTCTTGACGCGACATTTTTTTATGAAAATACAGATTAGTATAGAGATCGGAAAGACGCTGCGTTCCTTCTTTTGCACCCCAAGCCAGAATACTGGCAAAACGCCAACTGCCAATCGATGAACCAATTAGGGTTCTACGTTGTGGTGCTTGTGCAAGGAAATTGCCAAAAATGGCTTGATCCAAGCCTTGAATACCAATACCTTTCGGGCCACCTGCAGCACCGGGAATAGTATCGACAAAGCTTGCCTGCAAACCTTCTTTTTCAATCAGTTGGCGTGCTAATTTGCCAGCACGGATATTTAATGAAGGAGGGCGTTTATGCAAGATTTGCGTCATGATCTATGATTAAATATACAAGTGTGCTGTTATTTTAGGTTGCTGTGCTGAGGCAGCAATGGCGAGAGTCATCAGTTGTTGACTGCTCAGTCATTAGATGGAAAAACAGCCTGATGATTTAAATAATCAGGCTGTTATAAGGTAGATCTAGGCGGTAAGTGGACTTTGTTATTTCACCACACGCCAAACAGCAAGCAAGCTGGAAAATACAATCAAAAGAATCGAAACATACCATGGTGCAATAATCGCAATGGACAAGAAGATCGCCATCAAACTACCGAAAATCCAGCTGCGTTTTTGCTGATGTTCCATTTGCAAACGCATGCTTTGCAATTCATTTAACTGTTTGGAATGCCAAGCAGACTGATTCTTTAGACCGTTTAAACTGTCGATCATCAAGCTTGGCAAGTCTTGTGCACCCAGAAGAAGATCAGGAATTTTTTGTCCCAATTCCTTCAGGTTCTTCTGCGGATTCATTTGCGCTTTAATCCAATCGGTGAGGATTGGTTTTGCCAGTTTCCAAATGTCCAGTTCAGGATAAAGGTCGGTTCCCAAGCCTTCGACATGCACCAGTGTTTTCAGTAACAGCATCAACTGGGGTGGAATTTCCAGATGGAAACGACGGGCAATATCCATCACTTGAATCAGGATGCCAGCAAAATCTAGCTCATGCATCGGTTTCGATACCATTGGCCCCACGGTACGACGCATTTCACGCGCTAAAGCATCCTGATCAGTCCCTGGTGGAATCCAGCCGGCTTGATGCACCACCAAAATCAGTTGCATGAAGTCACTGTTCATCACCGCCAGTAACATGCGTGCCACAGTCATTTGATCGTGTTTGGATAGCTCACCCATAATCGCGCAATCCAGCGCAATAAAGCGTGGATTACTCGGGTTAATGGTTTCGACAAATACGTTCCCTGGATGCATGTCGGCATGGAAGAAGTTGTCACGGAACACCTGGGTAAAGAAAATGGTTAAACCTTTCTCTGCCAAGTCCGCGCGATTCATCCCCATACGGTCAAAAGTGGCAATGTCAGAAATTGGAACACCGGTGATGCGTTCAGCGACCATCACGTCTTTGCTGTCCATATACACTTCAGGCACATACATCATGCTTGAGCCGGTAAAGTAATGGCGCATACGACGAGTGTTGTCGGCTTCTAAAGTCAGATCAAGTTCATTCAGAATGATTTGACGATAGTCCTGAATAATTTCAGAAAGATGTAAGGCGCGTGCTGCTTCTAGACGTTTTTCTAAGGCAGCACCGAGCCAATCGAGAATTTCAAAATCTTGTAAGATTTGCTGACGAATATTGGGGCGGGTGACTTTCACCACCACTTCACGACCATCATGCAAAGCCGCAGTATGCACCTGAGCGATGGAAGCCGCTGCAAGCGGTTGTTCATCGAAACGGGCAAACAAGGTATTTACATCGGCTTTCAGTGATTCCTGAATGCGCATTTTGGCAACGTTGTTGTCAAAGGGTTTGACTCGATCTTGCAGCAGTACCAGTTGTTGTAAAACTTCAGGTGGAATCAAATCACGCCGGGTGGAGAGCAATTGCCCCAGTTTGATCGCAAGCGGTCCCATTTCCTCTAAAGCTTCTTTCAGCTTGAGTGGATTTTTACGTTCACGGCTTGACCATGCCGCAGGGTGCATACGAATCAGGCTTAAAGCATGACGGGCTTTTTCAGGTAATTCTTCCGCAGGAAACAACGTGTCGAGTCTATAGTGCGCGGCGATGCGCCAAAGTTCGAGTAAACGTGAAACGTGCGGAATCATAAATGCTTATACCTAGTTTTGAGTTGAATCAATCTGTGCCTGAAGTTGTTGAATTTTAGCTTCAGCACGATCTAAATTTTGATTGAAAATTCGAGTGTCTTGGTTTAAATCATCCATCTGCCAACGTGAGGCAAACAGACCTGTATCTTCTTTTAATGCATCTTCAGCAAAGAACACATAGCTTTCAAGCGTGCGTTTTAAATGTTTCGGTGCAAGTTGAATCTTACCCAGTTCATGTGCAAGGGCGGGACCAATCCACGGACTTAAATGCGAGGCTAAATCCGGTTCGGCCTGTTGCATAATGCGTTGAATATCCTGCAACAGGTGATAGTCACCTTGCAGCGGAATATTGCCGACATCGTCCGCCAATAAGAGTTTCAAAAGCTCGACTACATTTTTAACTTGTAAGGTCGCAGTCGCTTCAGAAACTTGCTGGTTTTTATCAAACGGACGTTGTTCGAAGATCGATGGCGTATCACTTTGACCAGTGACAGTCGGTTCTAAACGAACTTTGTCTTGGTCAAAGAATACATCGACAGACAGTTGCGGCGAGTCAATGACCACCCGCAACATTTTGCCTTGTAATTCATTCAGCTGGATGCGGGTAATCGCATCCAGATCAATCACATGATGAATTAATCGTTCAACTGCACCAAGTGCTAGAATCGACCACATAGTGCGAAACCTTAAAGTTTAAAGCCACGGTGAACCGCGACAATACCACCGGTTAAGTTGTGGTAATCACAGTTTTGGAATCCGGCATTTTCCATCATACCTTTTAGGGTACGTTGGTCAGGGTGCATACGAATCGATTCGGCCAAATATTTATAACTTTCCGAGTCATTGGCAATGATTTTGCCCATGATTGGTAAAGCTGTGAATGAATACAAATCATACAGTTTAGAGAAGGGCTCAAACACTGGTTTAGAGAATTCAAGCACCAATAAACGACCGCCTGGCTTAAGCACGCGGTACATTGCCGCGAGTGCCGCATCTTTGTCGGTTACGTTACGTAAACCGAAGCTGATGGTGAGCAAGTCAAAACTGTTGTCTGCAAATGGTTCTAAAGTTTCAGCATTGGCTAAAACGAAGTCCACATTGGTACAGCCGGCATCGATTAAACGGTCACGACCGACATTCAACATCGATTCGTTAATGTCTGAAAGAACCACATGACCGGTAGGGCCGACTTCACGGCTGAAAACTTTGGCCAAGTCACCTGTACCGCCTGCAATATCCAGGACATGCTGACCACGACGTACGCCAGACATGTTAATGGCAAAGCGTTTCCATAAACGGTGAATACCAAATGACATCAAGTCATTCATGATGTCGTATTTGCTGGCTACAGAGTGGAACACTTCTGCCACTTTTTGTGCTTTGTCTTGGCTGCTTACAGTTTGAAAGCCAAAATGGGTTGTTTCACCGACATTGCCGGTGTTTGCGCCACGCGGCAGATTGTATTTAGGCACTGAACCGGTTACAGGCGTATCGGTCAACTGTTGTTGTAAAGTTTGTTGCTGACCTTGCGCTGTACCTTGCGGTAATGGTTCAGTTAAGAATGGACTCACTTTGTCTGTATTTTGTGCCGACTCAGGTGTAGAGGTAGGCGTTTGATTTTCGTTAGACATAGAGTCACTCCTAACATAAAAATAGGGTTAATATTGCAGTGCTTGCATGATGACAGATTCTAAGACGTTGTACAGCAATCCGCATGCAATTGTTATGAATAATATACAGAAATTTACTCTGTGTTTTTATTCGTAGCTCATTGTGTTGTTTCCATCACATTGAAATGGATTCGGATCACCTGCATGAACTTTATGAATGATTTGACGTTCAACTGCAGTAAAATCTTTAACAAACTTCTCTGCCGACTTTAACGGTTTCATCGCTAGAAAGCCATCCTGCATAAACTCATACATTACTTGAAAGTTATATTTATGAGCAGTGCCTTTACACATTTTAAAAGCGGCCTGAACCATAAATGAGCGCATGTATTTATCTAAACTGAAGCCCAGCTGATCCAGTAAATCCAGCTGTTTCAGGCGTTGTTGTCCTTGATCCAGTTTGAGATAAGTCAGACGCATCATCTCATCGGTTAAGCTTTCATGGGGATGATAATCTTCGAGCAGTTGCATCGCCACTTGTTCATCCAGTTGTACCGCTAAAATTGCCAGTTCAACCCCAGAGGTACCGGTTTTAATCGCATTTTCAGGAATCAGCTTTTCAGCTTTGTGGGCATATTTTGCTAAACGTGCAATTTGCTCTGCCAAAGCATCGAAATCTGGACCACCATACAAGCGATTCAGAAAATATTCAGACATTAAAATATTGTGTTTTTCTGCAAACTGTTCGACATGCGTGTTTTGCATGCGGTTTTTTTGCCAGGCTTGCACATTTTGAAGACGCTGGAAAATGTCAGGGTTTTGATGATAATTCAATTGATAGTACAACTCTAACAAGTCATCCAATGCAGCCAGTTTCGACATTATGCGTCCCTATTATTTTTTAGTTGGGTAAATCTTAGAGGTAGATTGACAAAGCTGCTATGACAAAATGATGAAAAAATGATTTTAAACAGGTCAATTTGATCTGGAAATAAGCAATTCTAAGCAACATAAACTGCACATCTTGCTATGTTGTGTCGTATTCAGCTTCGCTATACTGCCATGAAGAACGATAGATTTGAGAATTATATGCCTTCAGAAAAAATAGAAAGTCAGCTGCTAGATGAAGATGAGCTCTCCTTGAATCTGATTGAAGCACAATATCTTTTAAAAAATACCCGCGATCAAAAGAATGCTAAAAGTGTTCTGGTTTTAGTCAATGGAATTGAATTGGCGGGCAAGGGGGAGTCAGTCAAGCAACTCCGAGAATGGGTCGATCCCCGTTATTTGCGAGTCAAAGCAGATCCACCAATCATGTTGGATCAGAAGCAAACTTTTTGGCAACCTTATGCACCATCCATTCCTGCTGAAGGTGAAATTATGGTGATGTTTGGTAATTGGTACACTGATTTGCTGGTCACCGCCTTGCATGTGTCCAAGCCCTTGGATGAAACGCTGTTTGATGCGTACATTGAAGATATGCGTGCTTTTGAGCAGGATTTAAAAAACAATCATGTTGACGTGATTAAAGTCTGGTTTGACTTGTCGTGGAAATCTTTGCAGAAACGACTCGATAATATTGATCCGAGTGAAGTGCATTGGCACAAATTGCATGGTCTGGACTGGCGCAATAAAAAACAATATGACAACGTGCAAAAGCTACGTCAGCGCTTTACTCAAGACTGGACAATTATCGATTGTGAAGATGAAAAAATGCGAGATCAACAATTTGCGCAGACCATTTTGGCAGCCATGAATCATTGTCCTAAACATTTAAGTCAAAGCACAGCCACATGGAAACAAGCTGCTGTTCCAGAACTGTTATTGCATCCTGAAAATCAGCCGATTACCAAAGAAGATTATAAAAAAGAGCTGAAAAACCTGTCTCTTAAAGTGGCAGAAGCCCTACGTTTTGATGATCTTAAGGCCATTGTTGTTTTGGAAGGAATGGATGCGGCAGGTAAAGGTGGAGCGATTAAACGCATTGTCAAAAATCTTGATCCACGTGAATATGATATTCACCCCATCTCCGCACCTGAGACATATGAAGCGCGTCATCCCTATTTATGGCGTTTTTGGACCAAGTTACAAACGGAGGAGGATATTACCATTTTTGACCGTTCCTGGTATGGTCGGGTATTGGTTGAGCGTGTTGAGGGTTTTGTCAACGACGCCGAATGGCAACGTGCCTATGATGAAATTAACCGTTTTGAAAAAGATTTAGTCAATAGTCAAACGGTGGTGATTAAATTGTGGCTGGCGATTAGTAAGGATGAACAAGAAGCGCGCTTTAAAGTACGTGAAGCAACCCCGCATAAACGCTTCAAAATTACCGCGGATGATTGGCGTAATCGGGAAAAATGGGATGAATATTTAAATGCCGCAGCAGATATGTTTGAAAGAACAAGTACAGCCCATGCACCGTGGCATATTATTGCCGCCAATGATAAAAACACCACACGTTTAGAAGTATTACGGGCCATTTTAAAACAGCTGAGAGCGAATTAAGACTCTCATCGGCGAGATTAATCTGCCTTGATCATCCAGCACTTAGCACAGATGGTTTAATTCACCACCTGTGCTTTTTGTTTTTGTTGAATACCATTGGCAATTTTGTAACATTCTTCTACATGGGCTCCAGCGACTTTTTTCATCACAAAATAGCCTAAACTTGCCGCAACAATTTGTCCGCCTAAGGGGATAAATTTAGTCACTTGTTTGGTGATGACCTTGGCTGCCACATTGTTGAGGGATTTTTTGACAGCGGTACGGGCAACCACCAAACCAGAAAACTCGACCCCACGTTTACGCAGTTCATTCCACTGCACTTGTTTGGTTTCTGGATCATAGACGCTGATTTGTTCAGGGGCCAAACCAAAACGTGCATTCACTTCTGGAATGAGTTGTGACAAAATCCCGACGTCGATGACAACATCCAGAAACGGAACAGGTACGACTGCAGCACCTGCAGAACAGTAAGCACGTTTTTTGACAAGTTCTAAGCATTCCGCACGAATGGCTTCCAGATCTAATGCTGGGTCTATTGAGTCTGGAATTTTATCTATTTTCATAATCTAAATACCTTGAACTTGGTGTTGGTTTTTCTATTCAATCATTATTAAAGTACGAATTTCAAAGCATTTTTGAATCGAACCGAAATCTAAAAGTGACATAGACAGATGCAGATGTATAGTAAATAATCTTTGTGGTTTTGTAGATATTTCATTTTGAAAAAACAGGAGTAGGTAATTAATGGCAATTCATGTGATTCAAAGTCAGCGTATTGATGTACTGGTACATGCCATGTTGACGACCGTGAATAAGCCTGCCAATACGCCTTTTCAGGTTCTGCAAACTCAGCATTTTATTGTGCCATCACATGCTATGGAAACATGGCTCACGCAAAAACTGGCAGAACAAAAAGGCATCAGTGCCAATACCCAGTTTCATCACCGTATTCGTGGTTTTCAGTGGTCAGCCTATCAATGGGTGCTGGTCGATCAAAAAGAACAAGTCCGTAAAGCCAATATTCCCCGCATTATTATTAAGTGGCGCGTGTTTCAGGCACTGAAAAGCTTTATTCAGGCAGAACAAAATCCTTTAGCCTTAGATCATCCTTTACATTCCATTGTGCAACGGATTTATGACAGTGCCGACCGTTTGGAACAAGGCGTAGAAAAACAGCTGAAAAAGCAGGGCATGCTGTATTGGGTGGCGGAACAGGTATCACGCCTGTTTAGCCATTACATGGAATATCGCGGGCATTGCCAGAAAAATTGTCCACCGAATATGTGCAGTTGTCCAAGCAACTGGTTACAGGCTTGGGGGCAAAATAAAGAACTCTCCATTGAAGATATGTTCTTTAAAACCAATACTGAGATTTCTGAATTTACCCTGAATCAGGCACGCGAACTGGAAGCTTGGCAGCGCTGGTTGTGGCAGGAAGTGTTTCATCAGGACTTTGAGCAAATGCAAAGTATTGATGCAATGTTCTGGGAAATTCTGGATGATCCAGAAACACGTAAAGCAGCCTTAAAAAAACTGCCGCGACAATTGGTGATTTTCACCTTGCTCGATTTACCCCCAATGCAACTGGAGTTTTTACGCCGTTTGGGGCAGTACATCGATATCTATATTCTGCATTACAACCCTTCGCAAGAATATTGGGCAGACAGTGTCGATCCGAACTGGAAAGCACGTTACGATGTAAGGGTCAAAGAACGCTTTATTGCCAAAAACCCGAAAGCCAGTGATGCTGATATTGAAAAATTCTTTCAGGAATTTACCTTAAACTTTAATGCGGAACAGCGTGAGTCACGCCATCCCTTATTGACCCGTTTTGGTAAACAGGCACGTGATCATTTCTCTTTATTGTCCAACTTGTCTTCCGGCGAAGATGGGGTCTGGGCAGATGCCTTTGTTGATGAATATAAACAGAATCTGCTCGGTAAAATTCAGTCTGATGTGTTGTATCTGGTCGAGCCTGAACAGCATCAATATGCTTTAGATGAGCAGGATGATTCGATACAGATTCATGTCTGCCATTCCAGTTTGCGCCAGCTGGAAGTTTTAAAAGAACAACTGATTCACTGGCTGGCGCAAGGCACTAAAGATGCACCACGCAGGCCGAGTGACATCTTGGTTTTAAGCCCAAGTTTGAGTGAACTTGAACCGCTGATTCGTAGTGTATTTGCACCGCCACCCAGTGAACGTGATCTGATTCAGCAAAAAACGGGCAGCAGTCATCAACTCTCTAAAGACAGTGTTTATTTGCCGATTAAAATTGCCGGTGTGACCCAGCTGGATGCCCTGAATGCATGGAAAGCCGTGCTGGGGCGCATTGAGCTGATTCAAAGGCGTTTTACTATTGAGGATTTTGCCGATTGGCTCAGTCTGGGTGCTACCCAGCAGCGCTACGCTTTAGAAGTCAATTCAATAGAACGTATCACTGAATTACTAGTGGATGCCGGTTTTAAACGTGGACTGGATGCAGAGCATTTACAACGCAGTTTGTCCGCAGGTGATGAAGACTACCGTTTTAGTTTTAAATTTGCGCTTGATCGTTTGGCTTTGGGGATTGCCATTCCCGAACATACCTTGTTTCAAGGCACGCTGAGTTTTGCCAAAGTATTACCAAGCGACTTTGAACTGATTGCCAAGTTGATTCAGATTTATCAGGATTTTGATGCACGCCGTGACTGGATGATTGCACATGAACAGGGTAAAACAGTACCTGTCGAGCAGTGGCTAAAATACCTGATGCAGGACATTGCCGAGTTTGAACAGGCAGGTGTTGAATCCTTAACGGCTGTTTATAAAATTATTAAAAAACAGGAACGAATGCTGACACTGGCGAGTTTCTATGATGAACATGATCATCATGCTTTGCGCAGTCTAAGTTTGCCGTTGCCTTATTTGCTGGCGGAAATTAACACCACTTTGGAAGCACAGCTGGAACATGCTGAACCGACTGGGCAGATTACTTTTAGCCAAATCGGACAGATCCGTCCTGTGCCATATAAATTGATTGTGATGCTTGGACTCGACAGCGGCAAGTTTCCGAATCGAACCCAACATTTACCCTTCGATTTGATGGATTTACTGAAACCCCAGTTAGGCGATCGTTCCCGCCTGGAAGATGATCAGGGGGCATTTTTAGATAATCTGCTGTTGGCGCAGGATAACCTGTGGCTGTTTTATAACGGCTTCGATATTAATGATGGTGAAGTGCGTGATCCATCGACCGTGTTGCAGGAACTGATTCAGCATCTGGCCTTTATTGTTCAGACCAAACAGCCCGACACAGAAGCGGATGCAACCGTGGAGATCAATGGGGTGGAGGTGCCTGAACAACTACAGTCACTTTATCATGTACATCCTTTATTACCATTTGATCCGGTGGGTTTTGAGTCGGCTCGACCGGTGCGTTATCAGGATCAGTGGTTCTGTGTGGCGGGGCAGCTGCGGCATGCAACTGGGCAACGTTCGTCTTGGGTGAATACGCCGTATCAAAATCTGCAGCAAGATGTTCAGGTGCTGGACAGTCATCAATGGATTCAGGATGTCACTTTCCCGGCACGCTTATATTTAAAAACGCTCGGTGTGGAAAATTTGCATCCTGAAGATTTGCCCGCGGTACAGGAACCTTTGTTACTGGATGGTTTGGGACGTTATGCAGTGCGCCAGTTCTTGCAAAAGCAGGAGGGTGCCGCGCAACCTGAATTATTGATGGATCAGCTGCCGATTGGAAAACTTCAACACAGTAGCTGGCAGATGAGCGTGGTGGAGCAAGAACGTTTAAAAGCACGATTGTTGAAATATGCTCCTGAAGTCACACCGACCACGCAGCAGGTGTGGAAGGTGAATGATCATGTGTATATGAACATTAACCTGCCGAAAAATAGTGCTGAAAAATGGGTCAGTCTGGAAGCATCGAGTGCGCGTGCCAAACGTCGTGCCAAAGTTTGGCTGGAATATTTACTCTGGCTGGCTTATCTGAATATGGGGGAGGGTGGCGAAAAACTGGCACGGATAGTGGTGTTCAGTGACCGAACCATTTTATGTCATGGCGTCACTTCCAATAAAGCGCGCGAGTGGTTGGATCATTGGCTGGCGGCCTGGAAATATGGGCAAAGCCAACCTTTGGTTTTGCCTGCGGCATTGCTGCTTAAAATTGCTGAAAAAGACAAACAGCATGACTGGCAACCAAATGAACAGAACCAGATGTGCATTGATGATATGGATGTGATCTATAAAGACTGGCATGAAGATGGCAAGTTCAGCGGTTTTTCTGTCGCGGATAATGAAGCTACTAAAATGCATCGTGACTGGCAGTTTATTTTGCAGGAACAGGATGCGACTGCCTTGCTTGAAGATGCCTGCACGCAATTTTCCTATCAGCTTTATCAGCCCGTGTTCTGGCATCAACAAGTGATTGAGGAATAACAATAAATGAATCATCCTCAAAGTTTAAGAAATATTTCCTTTAACCCGATTGTGGATATGCAATTCAAAGGCTTGCACTGGATTGAGGCTTCGGCCGGCACAGGAAAAACCTTTACCCTGTCCAGTTTGATGGTGCGGATTTTACTGAATCAGTATCTGCCGAATCAGGTGATTGCCACTACTTTTACCCGTAAAGCTGCAGCAGAACTGAAAAACCGGATTCGACTGCGTCTGGTTGAAACCTTACGTTATTTTGAAAGCTGCCAAAAATTAACCGATGCTGAAATTCAGGCCAAAATTTCCGCTGAAACCGATCCCTTATTTCAAAAAGTCCTGACCGATTATGCAACGCGTGTGGATTTTGCCCGTGAACGTTTAAAACTGGTGCTTGATCAGCTGGATGAACTGTTTGTGGGAACACTGGACAGTTTCAGTCAAAAGCTGTTGCGTGAGTTTTCATTTGAAAGTGGCAAAATTGAACGTGCCGATATCACCGATGATGCCAAGAGTTATACCCATCAACTGATTCATGATGTACTGCGTGAATGGATTCAGTTGCAACCGCAAAATGTGGTTAATTATCTACTGCTCAATCAAAAGTTAAAATCGCAGGACACTTATGTCCCTGTGGTGGAAAATACCTTGAACTTTGCTTCGGCACAGTTTCAGGAAGTCACTGCGCCAGAGCTGGATTTAAACCAGTTTGAACAGCTGGTGGATAACTTTATTCAGCTGGATTTAAGCTTGATTCCCACCCTGAGCGAATACTATTCGGCTGATGGACAATATCACTCGGTGATTGGGAAAAAATGGCGCACTGATGGCTTGATACAACGCACGCTATGTGATGATTTGCCGGCTTTTATTCAGGCTTTGGCTGAACAGCGCAGCTATGCTTTATTTGCACCGCATTTTGAAAAAACACTAAAAAACTTGACTGATCTCGCCACCAAAAAAGTCCTGAATAAATGTGCCGAAGATGTGCTGAATCAGTTCGAGCAGCATGTGGTAATACAATCGCTGAAAAGTTTCTGTGAGGCTTTGTCGAAACTGAATATGGATCTGGATTTACTGGATGCCTATTTGAAATTTTATTTAAGCCGGGAAGTGAAAAAGCGTTTACCGCAAGTGCTGCAACAGAAAAGCGAAACCACCTTTGCCCAGCAAATTCGGACATTGTCGGAAGCACTGCAAGGTGAGCAAGGTTTGCGTTTTGCCAAGTTTGTGCAGGCACATTATCCCTTGATTTTGGTGGATGAATTTCAGGACACCAACCAGGATCAGGACGATATGCTGTCGCGGATCTGGCGGGATCAGAAGCGCTATATGCAAGGTTGCATGATCATGGTCGGTGACCCAAAACAGGCGATTTATGGCTTTCGCGGTGGCGACATGTTGACCTATAACAAAGCTCGTGCCGATGTGCTGTCCAAACAAGGTCAGGAATACAGTTTGCGACACAACCATCGTTCAGTTAAAGCATTAGTAGAAGCTGTCGATGCTTTATTCCAGCGTCAGATGGATTTTGGTGAAGAGGTGTTTTACAGTCCAGTTGAAGTCGGTGTTCGTCCCCATCCACCGCTGATTGATGGACAAGGTGAAAATCACCAACCTTTACGCTGGCTACAATTGAGTGATAAAAAAGCAGAGCCGATTCAGGTTGCGTGGAAAATTCGGGATTTACTCAATCAGGGCATAGAAGAAAAACTCTATCTGGCAGAAAAAACTGGCCCGAAATATCTGATCGAAAATGACATCGCGATTTTATCGAAAAACCATGATGGTCTGGATAAAGTCCAATATGAATTAGAGCGTTTAGGCATTCGGGTCAATCGCCCATCGAAACGTAGCGTGTTTGATCATCAGGTTGCTAAAGATGTCGGGGCGGTGCTGACTGCCATCATGCATCCCTATGACGAAGGCAAAATCAAGCGTGCCTTACTCAGCCGATTATTGGGCTTTAATTTGCAGCAACTAATTCAACTTGAAGCGCAGGCAGATGGTTTAAGCCAGTTCATTTACGACTTCGACTGTATTCGTGAAATGTGGCTGGAAAAAGGTTTTTTAACCGCGTGGCAGTATTGTCTGAACCTGTTTCAGGTCTGGAAAAATCTGGTGGCCACCCAAAGCCGGGATAATGAACGCACGGTAGTGAATTTACGTCATCTGACTGAATTACTCAGTCAGCACAGTGAACAATATCAAGGTGCACAAAAACTTTATTACTGGTATTTGAAACAGTTGCAATCTCCTGCGGAAAGGGAGTGGGAACTGGAACGCAAACTGTCGAATGAGGCAGGGGTGCAACTGATGACCATTCATCAGTCCAAAGGACTGGAGTTTAAAATTGTCTTTTTATTGGGTGCAGATAAAGACTTCAGGGAAATGAACAAAACCCTGAACTTTTCTACCGTAGATCATGTGCATCTGGTGACAGGTAAAGTTGAAGTGCAGCGTGTGGTTGCGGTGAATGACAAGAATCTGCTGGAACAAGTTGCAATTGATCAGCACAATGCACGTGCAGTCGCAGAGCAGCATCGACTCTGGTATGTAGCACTCACTCGAGCAAGCCATCGTGTCTATGCGATGTTGCAGGATCAGGATGGCAAATCGAATCATGGTTTGGCGTTCTGGCGCGGGCAAGCACCACAAATTTTTGCTCATCCGGGGAGTGCAGATGAAGCTTTGCTGAATGACAAGCCGATCAAGTTACAGCTCAGACAACAGCAGGAACCGTTACCATTACAGGCTTTGGAATTTCCCACACAACGTTTTTACCCACGTTCCAAAACCAGTTTCAGCGCACTGGCACAGCATTTAAGCCGTAAACAAGCGATGGATGCTTTGGCGGTCAATACCGAACCAATGCTCAGTGCAGCGGATGAAATTCACGTGGTTGAACCGGTTGAAACCGTTTCGAACCAACCACTGTCATGGATCAAACGTAACTTTCCAATGGGTACTGTGGCGGGAACCTTCCTGCATGAAATTTTTGAACATATCGATTTCAAAGATCAACAGGATTGGCCTTTGGAAATTCGCCGCCGTTTTAAAAATGACTATCCAGGTTTATGGTTAGAATTATCAAATAAATATGAACAGGAATTTCAGCAGCAGGATGAAGAACAGCTGATTGCCTGGATGAGTGAATGGTTGCAACAGGTTTTAGTCACGCCTTTGCATCAGGATTTTCAGCTGAATCAACTGACCGAACATGAACATCTGGCTGAATTTCCCTTTTATTTGTCTCTGTCCGATCATGTCTTGGCGATTCAACGTATTCATCAACTGTACGCAGAATATGGCATAGACATGCTGGATTTTAACCAAGCCAATTCTGCACGTTATTTAACAGGTTCAATCGATCTGGTTTATTTTGATGGTCAGCAATATCACATTGCCGATTATAAAAGTAACTTTTTAGGCACAGATCAAGCGCATTATGCCGGAACGGAAATCAGGCAAAGTATGTCGCAAGCCAGTTACTGGTTGCAGGCAGGCCTGTATCTGGTGGCGTTGCATCGTTATTTAACGGTTCAAATGCAGGACTATGACATTGAGATGCATTTGGGTGGTGCAAGTTATTTGTATTTGCGCGGAATGAATGGACAAGCTGAACATGGTTTTTATCACTGGAAACCGGATGCCGAATTTGTCCTGCGTCTTGATGCTATTTTGGGCTACTTTGCTGAAGATAAAAGCAGCAAAATTGCCTGATTTGTCGAAATTAGTAGATTTTAAACAACAAATTAAGCTGTGGATAACTTTGAGGGTAAATGTGTGGAAAATAAACAATATAAAGAGGGCCAAAGCGCTGAATGGATCAGCACTTGGAGTCAGTTTATTCGCCAGAAACCTTTTAGTCATGCATCACAGCAGGAAAATAGCAGCGATATTATCGAGCAAGTTCTGGAAGCGATTCAACAAGGCGACAGTTGTATTTCTGCAACTCAAGCACAAGCCGATACACTCCATGATTTAGTGGTTTCAGTATCCAATATTCAGCAGCAGATTGCCCCCTTTGTTTATGAAGACAATCGTTTGTATTTATATCGCTATTGGGTATTGGAACAGTCTTTGGCTCAGCAAGTTGCACGTTTAAAACAGCAAAATATCGAAGCGGTTGATATTTCGGCTTATCCCGATTTATTAACAGATGAACACCAAATTCAAGCCTTAAGTATGGTGGCGAAGCAAGCGCTGAATATTATTACCGGTGGGCCAGGGACAGGGAAAACCTACACGCTGGCACGTATTATTGCCGTGCTGAATCAAGCGCTGCCGAATATCCGTATTGCCATGGCAGCCCCGACGGGTAAAGCTGCACAGCGTATGAAAGAGGCGCTGCAAAATTCGCTGAATGACGAAAAGTTGCAGGATTTGGTCACTGATGATTTAAAACGACTCAATCCGATTACCATTCACCGATTATTGGGTTTGGGAACTAACTACCAACCGCGGTTTCATGCCAAACAACCTTTGCCTTATGACGTGATTGTGGTCGATGAAGCCTCAATGTTGGACCTAAGTTTGGCCAATATGTTGTTGTCTGCGGTGCCTGATCAGGCACGGTTAATTTTATTGGGCGATGCGGATCAGTTGGCAGCAGTCGATGTCGGTTCAGTCTTGGCAGATTTACAGCAAGTCCCCGCTTTAGCCGAGAATCGAGTGAATTTGGTCACCAGTCGCCGTTTTAAAGAGGGTGCATTGATTGGTCAAATGGCGAAATTTATTCAAGCGCAACAACCCACTCAAAATGGTGCAGCATTGTTAGAGAAGTTTGCCGAGCAAGTGGTTCATCCGAGTGAAATAAAATCTGTACCCCTTCAATCTGACATGGAGGATCAAATTCAGCTGGAATATCTGCCACAGCATATGTCCAAGCAATTTGACCGAACCCCTTATTACGACAAACTGATGTTGGGGTATCAACCTTATATTGAAGTCTTGAAAAGCTATTTAACTGCCGATGAGCCGGAAATTTGGGTACCACAAGTGGTCAAAGTTTTTGATGATTACCGAATTTTGGCCGCCATTCGACACGGTGCCTTGGGTTTGACCCAGTTGAATCTACACATCGAACAACGCTTACTTGATGCTTTATCACTACAGATGAGCAAGCAAGGGGACTGGTATGTCGGTCGTCCAGTGATGATGACGTATAACGATTATCAACTGGGCTTGTCGAATGGTGATATCGGAATCTGTTTTAAACGCAGTCGAGATGGACAATCACAGTTTGAGGTCTATTTCCCAAGTTTGGAAAAATGGGTACCTGCTACCCGCTTACCGAAAAGTATTGAAACGGCATTTGTGCTGACGATTCATAAATCTCAAGGTTCAGAATTTACCCATACCGTGGTGGTTTTAGATGAAACAGCAAAGGATTTATTAAGTAAAGAATTACTGTATACCGCTATTACCCGTGCCAAAAAGGTGGTGAGTCTTTTGGCTGATCAAGACGCTCTAGTACAATCTTTAACCGTCAAAACTATGAGAAAAAGCGGGTTATTAGAGAAGATTAATAATTTCTAGGTTATTGACTAAATTGTTAACTATAAATAAATAAACTTTGCTTTTGTACGAAATTGCTTACAGCGATTCGAGAAATTGCCGCATAGAGCTTTATGAATGTTTTTGAGATGATGGCTGCACATAAAAAGCTCAACACGGAAAGTTGGGTAAAATCGCCATAAAATATAATAATAATGTCGAGAGACAGCGAACTTACAGTGAAGTAAGTAAAAGAGGAAACTTACAGCCGCTAAGCCTTGTAGTTTTGGGAGAGACTACAGGGCTTTTTTATATGTAAAAAATATCACTTTTCACAAAATGATTTGCTTAATCTGTCATGGACACCAAAAATATGAGTGGGTTTATTTTAAAGTAAGGGTTGAATGTCAGGGTTTGTATTCGATAGATATTGAATTAATGATTAGTTATTGTATTTAAATAATATTGTTAGGTAGGTCACATTAACCGGGTAATAAAAAAATAATTAATGTACGTAAAAGCTTACAAATAGATACGCAAAAGGCGACTTCTTTACATAAAGCTTTATGGCAAAATCGATCACACAGGGAAGTACTAGTTACACAGGGATTGTTTATAATAATAACCGCGAAACAGCGAACATTATTACTATAAATAAAATAATAATTATTAAAACATAAGAAACTACAGCGCAAAAAAAGCCCAAGCCTAGCTTGGGCTTTTTTTATCCTGTATGGGTATGATGATGTATGCAATGGATGCGAATGCTTAGAATGACGCTTCTCAACATATAAAAAAAGAATGAAAAACCGATCTGGAGCGCGTGATTTCATTGCTGGATTGCTAAGCTAAATTTAAAGATAGAAAAATAAAAACTGTAGCTGATCAGCGAATTGAAATAAAAAGATGAAAACATGTTTCTATTTTTGCAATCACCTGACTTTTCCCTTAAAATAGCGCACTTGCTGTAGTGATGCACGGCAGTCAATTGAGTGATCAATTGATTCCTATCATATGTAATTTTTTAAGCATCTCGGAGAAATCGAATGGCTTTAACAAACGCAGATCGCGCAGAGATCGTTGCTAAATATGCTCGCGCTGAAAACGACACTGGTTCACCTGAAGTACAAGTAGCTTTGTTGACTGCACAAATCAATGATTTGCAAGGTCACTTTAAAGAACACAAACACGACCACCATAGCCGTCGCGGTCTTATCCGTATGGTTAACCAACGTCGTAAGCTTCTTGACTACCTTAAAGGTAAAGACACTACTCGTTACGGCGCTTTGATCACTGCTTTAGGTTTACGTCGTTAATTCGATTAAACTTATTTTTCGGACTATTGCATTTTGAATGCTGTCAGACTGAAAAAGAAAGTCTACCTAGCTTCGGCCAGGTATTGGGAAGGGGCGATTGTTTCGCTCCTTCTTTGTGTCTTAAATTAGTGTTTTGGCAATCTGGTGAGGTCGGCTTCTAAGCTTTGTCATTTATACTTACAGCTGAGTAATGTGAATGCCAAACCTTAGGGGTCTCCACTAGAATAAAATCAGGAAACAAAAATACATGTCGATGTTTAATATTATTCGTAAAGAATTCCAGTTCGGTCAACACCAGGTTGTGCTAGAAACTGGTCGTGTTGCACGTCAAGCAAACACAGTTGTAATCACTATGGGCGGTGTAACTGTACTTGTTGCTGTTGTTGCTCAACCAAAAGCAAAAGCAGGTCAGGACTTCTTCCCACTTACTGTTAACTATCAAGAAAAACAATATGCTGCCGGTCGTATCCCAGGTGGTTATGGTAAACGTGAAGGTCGTGCATCTGAAGCTGAAACTTTAATTTCACGCTTAATCGACCGTCCAATTCGTCCGTTGTTCCCAGAAGGTTACTTCAACGAAATCCAAGTAACAGCAACTGTTATTTCTTCTGATAAAACGATGGATGCTGACATTGCTGCAATGCTCGGTACTTCAGCTGCAATGTCAATTGCAGGTACTCCGTTCCGTGGTCCAATCGCGGGTGCGCGAGTTGGTTTAATCAACGGCGAATACATTCTTAACCCGAACTACGAACAATTGAAAGAATCTGATCTTGATCTTGTTGTTGCGGGTACTGAATCTGCAGTGCTTATGGTTGAATCTGAAGCGAAAGAGCTTTCAGAAGACCAAATGTTGGGTGCAGTGCTTTTCGGTCATGACGAAATGCAAATCGCGATTCAAGCGATTAAAGAATTTGCTGCTGCTGCAGGCGCGGTTGAATCTACTTGGACTGCTCCAGTTAAAAACGAAGCGCTTCTTGCTAAATTAAAAGAAGCATTCGAAGCGAAAATCTCTGAAGCATACACCATTGCAGTTAAACAAGACCGTTATGCGGCGCTTGATGCACTTTATGCTGAAGCAGTTGCTCAATTCGTTCCAGAAAATGACGAAACGGGTATTGCTGATGAAGTGAACGAATTATTCGAAGACTTAAAATACCGTACCGTTCGTGACAACATCTTGTCTGGTAAACCACGTATTGATGGCCGTGACACGAAAACTGTTCGTGGCTTAGACGTACAAGTAGGCGTTCTTGACCGTGCACACGGTTCAGCATTATTCACACGTGGTGAAACTCAAGCATTAGTTACTACAACTTTGGGTAACACACGTGATGCATTGATGGTTGATACTTTGTCTGGTACTAAAACTGACAACTTCATGTTGCACTACAACTTCCCTGCATACTCTGTAGGTGAAACGGGTCGTGAATCTGGTCCTAAACGTCGTGAAATCGGTCATGGCCGTTTGGCGCGTCGTGGTGTTCAAGCCGTGCTTCCACCAGCTGACCGCTTCCCGTATGTAATCCGTATCGTATCTGACATCACTGAATCTAACGGTTCATCTTCAATGGCTTCTGTATGTGGTGCTTCATTATCACTTATGGATGCAGGTGTTCCATTGAAAGCACCAGTTGCGGGTATTGCAATGGGTCTAGTGAAAGAAGGCGAGCGTTTTGCAGTTCTTTCTGACATCTTGGGTGATGAAGATCACTTAGGTGACATGGACTTTAAAGTAGCCGGTTCTGCAAACGGTATTACTGCGCTTCAAATGGATATCAAGATCGAAGGTATCACTGAAGAAATCATGGAAGCTGCATTGAACCAGGCTTATGCGGGTCGTATGCACATCCTGAACGCAATGAATCAAGTGATTTCACGCGCTCGTCCTGAAATTTCTATGCATGCGCCTACATTCCAGGTGATCAACATCAACCCGGACAAAATCCGTGATGTAATCGGTAAAGGCGGCGCGACTATTCGTGCAATTACTGAAGAAACTAAAGCGGCAATTGATATCGAAGATAACGGTACAGTTCGCGTATTTGGTGAAACTAAAGCAGCTGCGGCTGCTGCGGTTGCTAAAATCCAGGCGCTTACTGCTGAAATCGAACCAGGTACAATTTATACGGGTAAAGTCATCCGTATCGTTGAATTCGGTGCGTTTGTAAACATCATGCCAGGTACTGACGGCCTACTTCATATTTCTCAAATTTCTAACGAACGTATTGCCAATGTTGCAGACGTATTGACAGAAGGTCAGGAAATTAAAGTACAAGTTGCTGACGTTGATAACCGTGGTCGTATTAAATTGACGATGAAAGACATCGAACAAGTTTAATGTCTTGAATATTCACATGGGCTAACTCATGTGAATGAAAATCTATGAAAAGCCTTGAGCTTCGTCAAAGTCATCACTTTGGCTTGCTCAGGGCTTTTTTTTGGGATTTAACTTGGATTGAGATTTGGAAATAAGGTGTTATTTGATTGCTTAAGTTTTTAGCGCAGCTCATAATTTTAAGACCGATAGATTGGGTTGCTCAGGTTTCTGTCGAGTAACAACAACAAAGCAAAATTGTGAATAGAGAATTGTTTTAATGCAGGTTTATTATTTCTACCAACATCCGACAGAACATCATATTTTTATACAAAAAGAGCTCAATGCTGAAGCCGAACCTGAATTTATCTGGATCGATTGTACTCGGGGGGATGTGGTCACTCGTGCGGAGGCATGGCAAAAAGAAATATATCAGCATACACCTGTGTGCTTAAACGAATTTCATGTCAGAGATATTCTGAATTTAGAGCATCCTTGCGCATTTGATACCATGGATGACTATGATTTACTTATTTTTCGTAAACTCATTACCCCAGATGATGAAATAGAAACGGGTGAGCAGGCGCTTGAACTACATGAAAACATGTTTGGTTTAGCCACCACACCGATTAGTTTTATCATGACGCATCAAGTGCTGATTACGGTGCGTGAGCAAGGTAATAAAGCGATAGAAAATTATATTTCCCGTATTGAAACCAATTTTATCCGTTCTACACAAGAACAAAATAAGTCACGAAAACTTCCTCTTACCCCACTCGATTTATCTTTGCGCTTGCTGAACAGTATGGTCGATGGCTATCTGGATTTGCGTGTACCGTTGACCCGACGGGTTGAGTTTTGGCAGCAGGAATTGTTGCAAGGTCATCGCCGGTTTACCAAGTGGAATCAGTTGTTGCAAGAAAGCATGTCTTTTCAACAAGTGGAAAATCTTTGCGAAGAACAAATTGATGCTTTACAAGAACTGCGTGATGAAATTGTCGATAATTACCCGCATTTAAAAGGCAAAAAGAAGTTTGAACGACAGGATATCATGCTGGTCCGTATGAATGATTTAGTCAGCCATGTGGAAAGAATTCAAAAACATACCATTCGTCTTCGTGCTTCCATTCAAGCTGCAATCGACTTGCATTTTTCAGCCATCGCCAATCAAACCAATGAAAATATGCGCATCCTGGCCATTATTACCGCCATTTTTGCACCGCTCACTTTATTGACCGGAGTGTATGGAATGAACTTTGAGTTTATTCCAGGTTTGAAATCACCGACTGGATTTTGGAGTATGTTGATTGTCATGCTCATCACCACTGTGTTGCTGGTCTATTATTTTTATCGCAGACATTTGGTTGGGCGAGGGGAAAAGAGCGTGATTGATTTACTCGCCCAGCAACATAAAGATCAGCGTGTGAATCTATTCTGGTTCCTGGATTATGAGCCGATTAAGCAATCGGTTAAAGAAACCATGAAAGAAGTCGAAAAACTGACCAAGTTAAAATAGGGGTTTGCTTTTTATAAATCGCTTTTATAAAAAGCAATCCTGTTTTTAAGCGCAACCAGATAGGTTGACCTAAACTTAAACTCAGATAAGTGGAATGATCTGTCTTTCCTTATTAAGGTTCAAAGTTAAGAAAGATTAACCACTTGAGCAGTTCGCGTCAGTATTTTATAAATCTCATCTTTTATTTTTAGTTTTTTGCGCTTCATTGACTCAATATCATCATTAATCAGATTGACCGGATTGAGTTCAAGTTGAGCGATTTCTTTATCCAGCTCCTGATGACTCTCAAATATCTTGGCAAAATGAGGGTCATCATGACGTAGTTTATGGATCAGTTCCTGATGTTCAGGAAACATCTTTTTCACTTTTTTATTGCATTCTTTGGTTTTCATAAGCCTAGATTATTCTCACAAAATGGGTTTTTAGGATAGAAATAACACCTACATACTTGTCCCTATAGAACAGTACGATTCAGTTTTAAAGGCTCAATCAAGAGTCTTTTACATTCATGTGTTTAACTTGCTTGCGTAATTGTTGTACTTCGTCGATTAAATCCAACATCATCGCCACCGCAGAAAGACTGGCATCAAAGTCGCGTTGTAAACGGTAAGCCCGACGCGCACGAGAAACATCATCACCAAAGAACTGGTGAATACGTTCTTCTGGGCGGGTGTCTAAAATATCGTATTCGAGAAGTTGTAAAACCCATTCCGGACTTTGTCCACAGGCATCAGCAAAATGCTTTAAATCAAAACTATGATGCTCATCAATGACTTCCGCATGATTAAACCCATCACATATAATTTCACGATAATGAATAGTGGTCATGATTCTCTCCTTAAGCATTGCGAGGCTTAAATGCTGAAAAAGCTTTCGCAAAAGCTTGATAAGCCTGCTGTTCATGTTCAGTTTGCGCAGCTGGATACACAATATTTAAAACCAGGAATAAATGACCTGGTGTTTTGCTGGGTATCCCTTTGCCTTTTAGCCGAAGTTGCTGACCTGTCTTGGCATTTTTAGGCAGATTCACCTGAACTTTCGTCCCTTCAGGTGTTGAAGTTTCAATACTTTGTCCTAGTGCTGCTTCCCATGGCGTAACATTGATGGTGTAGTAAATATCTGCGCCTTCAACTCGAATTTTCTCGGTGTCTTTATAGTGAATTTCAATATAAAGATCGCCATTTTTTCCGCCATTGACTCCTGTTTGGCCTTGTCCCGCAAGGCGGATGTGTTGACCTTCTTTCATCCCTTTCGGGATTTTTACCTGTAATGTTTTGCGCTGAACTTCAGCTTCACCAAATGCATTTAAAGTCGGAATTTGCAAGGTGATCTGTTGGGTTGATCCGTGGTATGCAATCGCCACATCGACTTCGATACTGGCGTGTTGGTCTTCACCTTGATAACTGCGCTGCTGCTGTCTTTGTTGCTTTTGATATTGATAATTCCCTCCACCAAAGCCAGAACCGAAACGTCCGAAAAGATCTTCAAAGCCACTAAAGTCTGAATGACCCTGTTGCTCAAATCCTTGGCGGTAGAAGCGGCTATTATCAAAACCGCCTGTACCTGTTTGTGCCCCAGATTGATAAAAAGCTTCAGGATGATCAAGCTGAAAATTATATTCAGCTTTTTTCTCTTCATTGCTTAAAGTGTCATAAGCAACGTTGATTGCTTGCATTTTTTCTTCTGCATCCGCTTCTTTACTTACGTCCGGATGATATTTTCGAGCCAATTTTCGATAGGCTTTCTTTATTTGATCGGGTGTGGCATTACGCTGAATGCCAAGAACTTCATAATGACTTTTAGACATAAAATCTTAAGCTAGAGTTGGTTATGTTTTAATCATTATTGTGCCTTTCATAAAACTGAAATAGTGTAGAGATATGTACCTTATTGTTTCAAGTTATGACAAAAAAAAGGCTCCTTCTTAGGAGCCTTTAGAAATCTTGAATAAGATCAATATTTAATCCAGGTTACACTACGTCCAATTACTGAAACTCCGACATAACCACGAAGATTTAAATGCCTGCCACTTGCACTTAGACGTGCCTTACCTTTGTAGACTTTGCCGCCAATAGGATCCAGTACTCGACCATGATTAAATTCACGTGGGTTATCCGGATTTTGTTTAAAACCCCAGATAAAAGGTAAACCGAGAAAGGGTTTGTTTTTTAAGTTGCCCGGGCAATTGGAACAGATCCCCATTTTTTCTGATCCCGGAACGTTGCGGGTCGCGACAATAATGCCTTCATAAGTACCATCGGGTTTTTTGCTAATTTCAACATCGGCACGCGAATAACCGGTACGGTCATCAATTGTTTTCCATTTGCCGACTAAAGGATCATTTCCGCTTTCAGCAAAACTTAATGAAGAAAGTGTTGCCAAAATTATCCCTGCGAAAATACCTTTATATAACTTCTTCATTAATCTCCCCTTAAAATGAAATGTTTTTAGTTTTAGAGTAAAACACCTAATTTATAGCGATAATTACTTGAAAAATCAAACAAATAAAAGCCAAATGTCTCACAGAAACAATGAATTATGTTTGTTGCTTTATTTTTTTAGATTAATTGATATTAAAAAAAAGCCCCGAACAGGGCTTGTAGAGGATTAATTTTTGACCCAGGTAATATTTCGACCGACAGCGGAGCCGTCTTTAGATCCGCGAATAATCAAATGTTTTCCATGATTGCCCAGTCGTGCACGAGCAGGGTATTGCTGTCCTGTAACAGGATCTAAAAAAGTACCGTCAATAAATTCATTATTCTTATCAGGATGCAGGGTTAAACCTGAAAGCATGGTCATACCAATAAGGGGTTTATTTTTATTGGCACCTATGCATTTTTCGCAAACTGTATTCTGATAAGCACCGGGTACAGCGCGAACATCGATAATTGTAGCGGAATAATGATTATTCTTATCTTTTTGAATAATCACATCCGATAATGAGTAGCCCGTTCTGTCATCAATTGTTTTCCATTTGCCAATTAAAGGATCGGTAGAAGCAAAGCTAGAAAAGCTGATTGTTCCAGTCAACAACATAAAAAGAGAAGTACGTAATTTTGAGTTCATAAACCGTTTAACCCCAAGTAAAATGAGAGAAAAATACCTAACACAATAAAGGCATAAGAAAATTATGGTTTTATTTATAACGAATTTAAGCGGTTATTACCAGTTAAATAAGTAAAAATTAATAACGTTATTATGTGAATAAGGTTGTAAAAATGAATTAAGAAATGGGCTGGATAAAATCACAAGTTTTGATAGGAAAACCTGTGATGACTGAAGATGATTTTTATTCAGTCCTAATCCATGACACTGTTCGACCTAACAGGCTTGTGCCAATAAATCCGCGTAGTGTAAGCACATTTCCGCGTACATTAAGACGTCCTTTGCCCTGATAGACATGACCTGAAAGCGGGTCTAGAACATGACCGTCAATAAATTCATCTTTATTTTTAGGGTTCTGCTTAAAGCCTGAAAAGATAGCAAGACCGATTAGCGGTGCATTTTTTAATGCGCCTTTACATTTTTCACAATGATCAATAGCAGGGCGGTTTGGAATGGCATGAACTTTGATAATTTTTCCAAGGTAAATTCCATTTTTTTGTTTGGTGATTAAAACGTCTGCACGAGCATATCCTGTTTTGTCGTCAATGGTTTTCCATATGCCGGCTAAGTCAGGTGTTTCTGCATGAATCATGCTACTGGCAATAAGTACTAATCCACTCAAAATTATTTTTGTGTTCATGTAAAAATTCCACTCATTAATTTATTTTTATGTATTAGAAATAAAAGCTTTATTGACATTATTTGCTTTATTTCGGTATGGAATTTTACTGAAAAACAACCAGATTACAAGTCACATACCTGCATCCAAATCAGGAAACAGACAGGAGGAAAGTTAAATTTAGCATTAAAAAAAGAGCAGCCATATGGCTACTCTTTTTACCGCTTGAGTTGAATTAACTCAGATGTTTACCAAATAATCCAAAGGCTTCTTCGGCTGTAAAGCTGTATCGGGTACTGCAGAACTGGCAATCCATGGTAATCGGATTTTGAAACTCCAAGGTTTCACGTACTGCTTCGACACCAATTTGAATTAATGCATTGGCGCAACGGTCTTTAGAACAGGTACAACCAAAACTTAATTGCTCGACTTCTGGCAACCGAACATCTTCTTCATTGTACAAACGATAGAGAATTTCTGTGGCTTCAAGCTCAGTTAACTCTTCTGGCTTTAAGGTGTCAGTCAACATGGTCAGGCGTGGCCAGAGATCGTCATCGACAAGTTGCTGCTCTTCTTCATTAATACGCGGTAACAGTTGAATCAGTAAACCGCCAGAACGTTCTGCAGTACTGGCCAAGCGGATTTTAGTTGGAATTTGTGCAGATAAATCATAATACTGCATCAAACAACCGGCTAAGGTGTCATGCTCAATTGGAACGATGCCCTGATAGCGTTCACCAAATTCAGGTTCAATATTAATAAACAGTACGGGACTGACAAGCGCTCTGAAAACCGTGCTGCTGTCTTCTGCTTGAAAGAAGCGCGGGTCTTCTTCGTAATCTGCTGAAGCACGTAATTCACCTAAATGGTTGCATTCCGCCATGGCCCATTTGAAGGTACCTGCTGCCTGAATTTGCAGGCTAATACGTCCTTTAATTTTAAGGGTGCTTGCAAGTAGGGCTGTAGCACTGAGCATTTCACCTAAAAGTACCTGAATGGCTTGCGGATAGTCACGTTGGGCAAGAATGGTTTGCAAAACACTTTCAAGATGCACCACTTCACCACGAATCGGGCAATTTTCAATATAAAAGCGTTGACGTAATTCAGACATAAATTTCTCCAATAGCCCGTGTTAATGGTGTCTACATTCTAAAACACAAGCTAGTTACTATCATCTCTTGTGACATCAATACGCTGATGTGCTAAGCCGCGTTGTAAATTGACGCCAGTCGGTTCTTGACGAATTTGAGCATCACTTTCAAATAAGTGTTCCAGCTCTGCCAATGCATTACGATGAGTTTCATAAATCTTTTGTTCATCGGTATAGACCCGTTGTTGCTGAATCAATAATTTTTCATCGTAATCACGAAACAATTCAATGCTTTTATAAGCATCTTCTTCACTGATATCCAATTCACGCAAGGCACGATAGGCCATACCCAGTGATGACAAATAGGTTTCACGCCAGATATGCTCTACGCCTAAATCCCGCAGTAAATGCACATGATGGCGATCTCGTGCACGCACCAAAAGTTTCAGATTCGGATAGTTTAAGCGAATATGACGGGCGACATTCATCGAGTCTTCGATGTCATCAATCGCCAGAACAAAAATTTTGGCGTGTTCAACACCTGCAGAACGTAAGATATCCGGTTGTGTGGCATCACCATAGTATACCGTACCGCCATACTTTCGTACGAAATCGACTTTTTCTAAATTGCTGTCAATTGCGGTAAAGGATTGATGCTGTAAATGGGCAATACGGGCAATGATCTGTCCAAAACGCCCAAATCCGGCAATGATCATCGGGTTATGGATGTTGGGGATTTCATCATAAACAGGAGCTTTTTCTTTATCAATCAATGGAATAATCCAGCGGCTAATCAGCCAATACAACATCGGGGTCAGCACCATTGAAAGTGTAACAATTAATGTTAAAGGCTCAAGAATCGCCTGGGTTAATACTTTTTCACTACTCGCGACTTTGAGCACCACAAAGGCGAATTCACCGCCTTGAGCCAAGCAGGTGGCAAGCAGCAAGCTGTTGCGCCATGAATATTTTAAATAACGGGCGATTGCAGTGAGAGTCAGGCTTTTGACCAGCATTAAAATGAGTGCACCGCCAATAATCAGCCAAGGCATATCGACCAAGAGTGACAATTGTGTGGTCATGCCAACCGTCATAAAGAACAGACCCAGTAACAACCCTTTAAATGGAGCAATGCTGGCTTCAAGTTCATGACGGAATTCAGAGTCTGCGAGCAACACCCCCGTTAAGAAAGCCCCTAACGTGGTACTGATCCCGAGTACATCCATCAGTGCAACCACGCCCAAGACAATAAACAAACCGACTGCAGTAATCAGTTCATGTGCGCCACTTTTTGCCACAAAGCGAAAAAACGGACGCATCATATAGCGGCTAAACAGGAACAAACCGCTAAAGGTCGCAATGATTGCAGCAAAATAAGCCACGCCATGATGGGTCGATTCAGTACCAGCGAGTAGCGGAATAATCGCTAATAGCGGAATAGCGGCAATATCCTGAAACAATAAGATTGAAAAAGATTGCTGCCCAAAGGTAGTGTTGAGTTGTTGTTTTTCAGAAAGCAGTTGCAGGACAAAGGCCGTAGAGGATAAAGCCAAGGCAGTTCCAATCACAAAACTTGCAGAGAGGCTTTGGTTTAAGGCAAAAAAGACAAGGATGGCAAGAATAATGCCGCTAATGCCGACCTGTAAGCTGCCCATTAAAAAGATGGATTTGCGCATCTCCCACAAGCGTTGTGGACGTAGTTCCAGACCAATAATGAACATCAATAAAATAACGCCAAATTCCGCCAGTTCCTGTATCGATTCAGGGTCACTGGCTAGATTTAATGCGCTGGGACCGAGCAAAATTCCTGTAAACAAATAGCCGAGTACGGTGGCGATTCCAAAGCGCTTGGCCAGTGGTACCAAGAGTAGCGAAGCACCAAGGAAAATCGTAATTTGTAACAGTAGCGACATCAGTTCGTCCTGGTATTTATTCTAATTTCAAAAAAATTAAGTAAAACATGAAATTTAACTTAGCTTAATTCTTGAGGATCTATATCCAGTGTCAGTTTCATGGTTGAGGGCTTTTGATGCAACATGTTTTGCCACCACGCACGAATATAAAAGTGTAATCGGGCACGATCTTGCGACAACAGCACCATATGCGCCTGATAACGCCCAGCTTTACGTTCCATTGGGGCAGGAATCGGTCCCCAGATATCAATCAGGTTTTCAGAAACCTGTCTGAGTGCTTGAGCATGCTGCTGTAAAAATTCCTGATTCTGTTCCTGACTTTTCGATTCACAGCGAATCAGTGCTGCATACCGGAAAGGCGGTAACAGTGCTGCTTGACGTTCTGTTAAGGTTTGCTGGGCAAAATGTCGGTAATCTTTTTCAATTAAGGTATTGAGCAGGGGGTGATCCGGTCTCAAGGTTTGTAAATAGACTTCACCTTTACGTTCACCCCGTCCGGCACGACCTGCGACCTGGATAATCAATTGCGCCGTGCGTTCGGTGGCACGAAAATCGACACTGAGCAAGCCAGAATCAATATCCAAAATAGCTACTAAAGTGACATAAGGAAAATGGTGTCCTTTGGCCAGCATTTGCGTGCCAAGTAAAATAATGGGTTCACTTTTCTGGATTTTGTCATAAATTTTTTGCCAGCTACCGACCCTGCTGGTGGAGTCGCGATCGACCCGAATCACATCGAAATTGGGAAAAAGCTGTTGCAGCTGTTCTTCCACTTTGGCTGTGCCCATGCCAATCGATTTCAGTTCAGTATGTTTGCACTGCGGACAATGCTCGGGCATGCGGTGAATGCTACCACAGTGGTGACAATGCAAATGCTGATAAGGCTGTCGATGCACGGTAAAGTTGGCATCGCAATGTGGACACTTCGCTTGCCAGGCACAGCTTTCGCAAATTAGTACCGGTGCATAACCACGGCGGTTCAAAAATACTAACACCTGCTCTTTTTTATCCAGACGTTTTTGAATTTCCTCAATCAGGCTTTGGCTAATGCCATTTTGCTTTTGGGCAATTTTTAGATCAATCAGATGAATCTTGGGCATCAGCGCAATACCCGCACGCTGATTCAGCTCTAAACGGGTCATTTTTCCTGAGTCAGCCAGTGCATAACTTTCAATGCTCGGGGTAGCCGAACCCAAAATAATCGGACAGCTTTCTAAATGAGCACGATACATCGCGACATCACGGGCGTGATAGCGAAAGCCTTCTTGTTGTTTAAAAGAGAGGTCGTGTTCTTCATCGAGAATGATTAAGCCCAGATTGGGCAGCGGGGTATAAATGGCTGAACGGGTGCCTAAAATAATCGAGGCTTTACCGGTTTGCGCCGCTTGCCAAGCCTGGAGACGTTTAGAATCATTTAATCCTGAATGCAGCAGCACAATATTACCATGAAAGCGCGACTGAAAACGGCTAATCGTTTGTGGGGTTAAACCAATTTCAGGCACTAAAACCAAGACCTGTTTGCCTTGTTTCAGTACCTCTTGCATGATTTGCAAATAGACTTCGGTTTTACCGCTTCCGGTTAAACCATCCAGTAAAAAAGCCTGATATTTTTTTTGTGCTTTAAGTGCCTGTTGAATGGCATGCTTTTGATCTTCATTCGCCGTGAGCGGCATTTGCGCCAACGTAACCGGCTGCGGACTAAAATCCTGATTTTCCAGCACACACTCCACAATGTCTTTTTTTTCTAAAGCCTTCAGTGTTGCTGTTTCAATGCCGGCCAAATTTAAAATATTTTCTGTGGTTCCCTGAGGATGCAATTTCAGGACTTTATAAGCTTGTTGCTGTTTTTCAGACCGTTTTACTTTTGCTTCAGCAGCTAAATCCAGAACTTTCCACATCCGGGCCAATAAATTATACGGTTTACCCTGACGCAAGAAGGTCGGTAAGGCACTTTGGAAAACTTCACCAATCGGAAATTGATAATATTGAGCTGACCAGGTCAATAAACTTAAAATCTTACTGTCTAAAATCGGCTGATCATCCAGCAGTTCTGTAATGGCTTTCAGTTTAAAACGTGGATCAATCGGGGTATCTGCTGTTAATTTTTCAACAATAATGCCGACCAGATTTTGCCGTCCGAATGATACGGCAACCCGCGCACCTACTTCTGCCTGCTGATATTGTTCAGCCGTTAAGGTGTAATCAAAACAGTCATAAATATAGACCGGTACGGCAACACGAATGCGATAAAGGTTGGCGGGTATCGAGGATGTATTTGGCATAAATAAGGGTCAAAGCGTCCTGATCAAATTTCGTCGTGCTCAAGATCGAGTTATGGTAGAGTGAGCAAATCATTTATATAAGAATATGAATGATTTTGGTGGTCAGACGCAACAGCGCTGAAGCAAATTTTAGAAAATTAGAGCATCACAATGCCTGCATATCAATTTACTGCCATTGATGCTTCAGGGAAGCAGCAAAAAGGCGTGTTAGAGGGGGATTCAGCACGTCAAATTCGTCAACAGTTAAGAGACAAAGAACTCATTCCTGTGACTGTTGATCCTGTTGAGCAAAAAGATAAGCATAACTCAGAACGCTGGTTTCAGAAAAAAATCACCGCTTATGATTTGGCATTGTTTACCCGCCAACTTTCAGTTTTGGTTGCAGCAGGGATTCCTTTAGAAGAAGCGCTACGTGCTGTGGGCAAGCAAAGTGAAAAAGCCCACGTACAAAATTTGTTGATGTCAGTGCGCTCAAAAGTTATGGAAGGGCATTCACTGGCCCATGCCTTGCAGCAAGCCGGACGTTTACCTGATTTATATATCGCTACCATTGCCGCCGGTGAACGCTCGGGACATCTTGATTTAATTCTAGACCAGTTATCAGATTACACCGAAAACCGTTTTGCCATGCAAAAGAAAGTGCAGGGTGCGATGATTTATCCCATTATTTTGATGCTGATGTCGTTTGCGATTGTGATGGGATTAATGACCTATGTGGTTCCCGACATTGTAAAAACTTTTGATCAAAATAAAGATGCATTGCCCTGGATTACTGTGGCATTGATGAAAACCAGTGATTTTATTCGTGTGGCATGGCCGTTTTTGTTCGTCGCGAGTGTGGTCGGTTTTTCGGCTTTAGTTCGTTTTTTAAGAACCGCTGCAGGACATTATGCATTTGACCGTTTAACGCTCAAATTGCCATTATTTGGTAAATTATCGCGTGGTATAAATGCAGCACGCTTCGCCAGTACCTTATCGATTTTGACCCAGTCTGGCGTACCTTTGGTAGATGCACTTAAAATTGGTGCTGCGGTGAGCAACAACTGGGTGATTCGTGATTCTGTTAATCTGGCAGCCGAGAAAGTCACCGAAGGTGGCAACCTGGCAACGCAACTGGAGCGCAGTGGTTATTTCCCACCGATGATGGTACAAATGATCAAAAGTGGTGAAGCATCGGGTGAGCTGGATCGTATGCTGGAGCGTGCGTCAACCATGCAGGATCGGGAAGTCACCACCCTAATTTCAACTCTGCTTGCCCTGCTTGAACCGCTAATGTTGGTATTGATGGCCAGTATTGTTTTGGTGATTGTGATTGCGGTGATGCTGCCGATTGTAAATATGAATAATATGATTTAACCCGTTTTTATAAAGATAATGATTTTGCGAGAGAGTGAGATGCAAGGGAAACGATATCAAGTCAAGCAATCTGGTTTTACCCTGATTGAAGTGATGGTGGTGATTGTGATTTTAGGGGTATTGGCAGCACTGATTGTTCCTAATGTGATGGGGCGTGGTGAAAAGGCCAAAGTAGATACCACCGTAATCAAGTTGCAGAGCATTGCAGGTTCACTGGACCAATATAAGCTGGACAATAGCAAATATCCAAGTATGCAGGACGGCGGTCTGGATGCACTGGTAAATCAGCCAGCGACTGCAAAGAACTGGGTGCCGGGTGGTTATGTGAAAGGTGGCTATCCGAAAGACAGTTGGGAAAATGATATTCAATATGTGATCCCCGGTGCCGAAGGTCGTCCATTCGATTTATATTCTTTTGGCGGCGATGGTAAAGAAGGCGGCGAAGGTACAGATGCCGATATTTATTATCAGCCTTAATTAAAAACCCTTAACTATTTTAAGGGTATAAAACAGATCACTTCACTGAGTGGTGTGCTGCAATACTAAGTGAAGTGATAATACCTCTTAATTATAAAATATATGTTAAATAATTGGATTTATTGAAATTAGATAATAATCTCTGTTTGAGACTTATAATAAGAATGATTAGCATATGTGATGGTTACAATAATCGTAAGATATGAAGAAATATAGTCTTTTTATTTAATTAAAACTGAGCATAATATCCTTGATGGCACTTTTTTAGCCAAGGAGGGTGGAGTGAAAGCATTAATCATATCGGATGAAATTAACCAATTTCATGGAGTAATGCTCAAGTCTGTTCTTTTAATTTTAAGCTTGCTTCCAATGAGTCAGGGCATTTTAACCTTATGGAATGCGACGGAAGGAAGTAGCCAGATTATGGTGGGCTTTTTTGCAATCAGTTTATTCAGTGCATTATTTGTATTGTGCTTTTGGTCTGCATTAAAAGCGACTGTATTAAGATTAAAACAAGAACAGATTTCAAGTTTAGAACAAAGTGTAGTGAAAGTTTATCGTTATATCCCGATGCTGTTTTTAACCGCAATGATGTCTTATTTAGTGACCCAGTTTTAAAATCAATTGAATAAAAAAACGAGGCATTGACCTCGGTTTTTTATTGCCTTTTTATTCCTTCTCCCTCTGGGAGAAGGTTAGGATGAGGGTGATTAATCATAAACAATTTACCTCTCCCTAGCCCTCTCCTAGAAGGAGAGGGAACACTTAAAGCTAACGCCGTGATTTAAACGACACATCGACCTTACGTGGACGATAAATCCAGCCTAGAATCAACAATAACAATGAGAAACCCAGAATTGGCCAATCACTCAGGCGCATATATAATGTTTCACCCTGCATCGCTGGAACTTCACCACGAAGGATGGCTGTTTGATCTGTCGGTGCCTGTTTCACAATATGTCCGTTATGATCGATAAATGCTGTCACTCCGGTATTGGTGGCACGAATAAACCAGCGCCCATTTTCTTTGGCACGCATTTGCACCATTTGTAAATGTTGCCAAGGCCCTGCAGTTCCGGTAAACCATGCATCATTGGATACGGTAACCAGGTAATCGCTTTGACTGGCATTACGACGGGTCAGGTTTGGATAAGCCACTTCATAACAAATAGCCGCACCCAGGGCATGATTTTTCACATTCAATGGTTTTTGGTCATCTGCACCACGAGAGAAACCACTCATCGAGGGGTCATTCTGCAATGCAGGCAATACCCAGCTCAGCCAGCCAGATAAAGGAATATATTCACCAAACGGGACTAAACGTTGCTTTTTATATAAGCCTTCAGTGTCATCACCCGTAGCCATGATACTGTTGTAGTACATCGGGTGCTGTTCTATTTTTGATTCTTTCAAATCCCAATAGGGAAGACCAGTGACCCATGCCGTTCCTGATTTTTCTGCCTGAACTTTCATGGCATCCAAAAAGGGTTCGATATCGGTCTGGAACATGGGAATGGAAGATTCTGGCCACACGATCAGGTCACGTCCCCATTCTGTACGACTTAAATTGGCATAGATCATCAAGGTTTTCACTTGATACTCTGTCAGCCATTTAAGGTCTTGTGGAATATTGCCTTGAATCAGCGAAACAGAAAGCGGTTTCTCATCTTTTGGTTCTACAAAGTTGAGATATGAAGCTCCCCAAGCACCGAGCAATAAGATCGCGGAAGGGATAATCCAGAACACACGTTTATTCAAGATTTCAACGAGCGCACAGGCCAGTATAATCACCACAAACGATACACCGAAGATCCCAAATAATGGTGCATAGCCATCTAAGAAGCGTTCAGTGAAGGCATAGCCGACAAATAACCACGGGAAACCAGTGAATACCCAGGTTTTTGCCCACTCAAAGAACACCCAAAGTGGCGCAAAAGTCAGTGGCGTTTCCGGGAAGAATCGACGATAGATCCAGGTTTGCAGGGCTGTAAATAGACCCATCACCAAGGCCATAAAGGCAATCATCAGTACGCTTAAAAAGGCACTGGTATCACCATAGACATGGATTGAGGTATACAGCCAAAAGGCTCCGACAAACCATAAGCCAAAGCCATAAGCCCAGCCAATACCAAAGGCTTGGCGTGCCGAACGTTTACGCAGTGAAGCATAGAGCAAGGCCGGGGACAGTAGTGCAAGCCACCAGTAATAATAAGGTGCCAGCGCAAAACTGAACATGGCACCTGAAAATAACGAAATTAAAAAGGGGTAAATAAAGGGGAGCTGATTTTTTTGTTGAGATGGATTTAACAGCTTATTAAAGTATGTTCTCATTTACGGACAGCTCGAATCAGATGAATAGTGCGTGCATCTGCTTCTACAATGGTGAATTCCCAATTTTCAAGCTCAATCACTTGACCTTGTAAATCGCTCACTAAACCAATTTCTTGAAGCAATAAACCGCCGACAGTTTCTACTTCATCATCGGAAAAATCAGCATCTAAAACATTATTAAAGTGTTCAATTGGTGTAAGTGCTTGAACGAGCCAGGTATTCGCCGTTTGAGGATCATTATCCGGAATAATGTATTGGGCCTCTTCATCGACCTTATCGTGTTCGTCTTCAATTTCACCGACAATTTCTTCCAGAATGTCTTCTAAAGTTACCAGTCCAGAGGTTGTGCCATATTCATCAATGACCACAGCGATATGGGTTTGCGTATTTTTTAACATACGCAGCACTTGGTCAGATCGGGCACTTTCCGGAACAAAGATCGGCTGACGCATAAGCGCACGAATATCGACCTTATTGTTCGGTTCTGTCAAAAATGGCAGTAAATCCTTGGCCAATAAAATGCCGACCACATTGTCTGGTTGATCGGATGAAAATACCGGGAAGCGTGAATGTGCAGACTCTACAAGGGTATGTAAGATGTCTAACAGCTGATCATCTTCTTGTAGGCTAATCATCGATGTTCGCGGGGTCATGACCTCACGGACTTTTGTTGCAGGAAGGTCAAGTACGCCTTCAAGCATTGCAACAGTATCGGGTTCTAAAAAACGACGTGAATCTTGTACTAATTTTAGCAGTTCGTCGCGAGTTTCGGGTGCTGTGCTTAACCATTTACGTAAGCCGCGCATGCCCCACGACGGGCCTGATTCCTCGTGCATGATCTTTCCTAAAGACTCTTAATATCTAAAAAAAACAAATTTTATCATACTCGAGAAAATATAGATGTCTATCTATAAAATCGCTGTAATCCATGAATGCATGAGTCATCATTTTCTATCATTTGGATCCGTGCTTTGAAAGCAAAAGACAGCATTTAAGTTTATGTTAAAATGGCGATAATTTTTTAATACCGAGTTTAAGAATGTCTGAACCGCTTGTTACTCCCACTATTCAGCTGAATACACGAGGACTACGTTGTCCTGAACCTGTAATGATGTTGCATCAAGCGATTCGTAAATCAAAATCAGGTGATGTGGTTGAAGTGTTTGCCACAGATAATTCGACTTCATGGGATATTCCGAAATTCTGTATGCATTTAGGTCATGAATTATTATTACAAGAAGAAGTGCTGGATGAAGCGGGCAATAAAGAATTTCATTATTTAGTCAAGAAAGGCTAATTCAGAATATTTTAGTCTTCATTTTAAGATGACAATAAAAAATCCCCTCGAAAGGGGATTTTTTATTAAAAATTACATATTAGGGTAATTTGGACCACCGCCACCCTCAGGTGTTACCCAAGTGATGTTCTGAGACGGATCCTTGATGTCACAGGTCTTGCAGTGTACACAGTTGGCTGCATTGATCTGGAAGCGTTTCGAGCCGTCATTTTCTTCCATGATTTCGTACACACCGGCAGGGCAATAACGTTGCGCAGGTTCATCCCATTTTGGCAAGTTCACATTTACTGGAATCGAAGCGTCAGTCAGTTTTAAATGCGCCGGCTGGTTTTCTTCATGCACGGTGTTCGATACAAAGACTGAAGACAGACGGTCAAAAGTCAGCTTGCCATCCGGTTTTGGATAGTTGGGCTTGAAGGTTTCAGCAGCCTGAGTTTTCAGTGCGGTATAGTCAAGGACAAGATCATGCAAAGTGAAAGGCACTTTAAACACGTTCTGGTCAATAAAGTTAAATGCACCACCGATCCACTGACCGAATTTGTGCATTGCCGGACCGAAGTTACGCGAGTTATACAGCTCTTCTTTCAACCAGCTGTTGTTGAACTTGTCGGTATACGCTGTCAATTCTTTAACAAAGAAATCTTCACCTTCAACTACACGCGCAACCGCCAGGTCACCGCCTTTTTCTACACCTGCAGCAATCGCTTCAAACACCGCTTCACCGCAGAGCATGCCAGATTTCATCGCGGTGTGTGAGCCCTTGATTTTGGCAAAGTTCAGGAAGCCTGCATCATCACCAATTAAAGAGCCACCTGGGAAGGTGAACTTCGGTAGTGAGTTAAAACCGCCTTTGGTTACGGCACGCGCGCCATAAGAAATACGTTTGCCGCCTTCAAGATACTGCTTGATTAAAGGATGGGTTTTCCAGCGCTGCATTTCCATAAATGGATACATGTGCGGGTTGGTGTAGGAAAGGTCCACGATCATGCCCAAAGTCACTTGGTTGTTTTCAGCGTGGTAGAGCCACCAACCGCCTGAAGAACCGGTCTCATTTAAAGGCCAACCCGCACCATGCATCACCAAACCGGGTTTGTGTTTTGCCGGATCGATTTCCCAAAGTTCTTTAATCCCGATACCGTAGTGCTGTGGATCGGCATCTTTGTCCAAGTTATATTTTGCAATCAGACGTTTACCCAAGTGACCACGGCAACCTTCTGCAAAAATGGTGTATTTGGCATGCAGTTCATAACCCGGAGTAAAGTTATGGGTTGGTTCGCCATCTTTACCAATGCCCATGTCACCAGTTTGAATGCCTTTAACCGTGCCATCTGCATGGTAAAGAATTTCTGATGCTGCAAAGCCTGGAAAGATCGACACTTCCAGTTCTTCCGCTTTCGTACCTAACCAGCGCACCACATTGCCGAGCGAGATGACATAGTTGCCATCATTGTGCATGGTTTTCGGCACCATCCAGTGTGGCGCTTCTTGTGATTTTTCATCAGACAATAAGAAATAGGTTTTGTCTTCTGTCACTGGAACATTTAAAGGCGCACCTTCTTCCTTCCAGTTCGGGAACAGTTCATTTATGGCACGCGGTTCAAGCACCGCACCGGATAAAATATGTGCACCAACTTCGGAGCCCTTTTCCACCACACAAACGGACAGATCGTTCAGGTTGTTTTCAATTGCAAGTTGACGAATTTTAATCGCCGCAGAAAGACCCGCAGGGCCTGCGCCTACGATAACGACGTCAAACTCCATCGATTCACGTTCGATGTGTTCCATGTAGGACTCCTCATATGATTTGAAGGTGGCAACCGTAATGATTTCACTCGGTGCTGCCATGAGTGTTCTTAATGCCCAGACACAATTTTATTATCGTGTCTTTTATATTGTGGGCTAGTATAGTTTTAAACCTTGATCTAGCCAATTGGCTGAATCATATTATTTTTCCGTCAGCAGGGGTATTCCGTATGGTTAATCAAAATAATTCACCAAATCAGACGAAAAATGTCGCTATTCCTGATGATAAAAATTTAATGGGTATTACACAATACTTAAAAGATGCACAGACCGGTCACAAAAGGTCAATCCCCCCATTGGACCAATTTAACCCAAAGCATTGTGGCGCAATGGATTTAAAGGTAAAAACCAATGGAGAATGGTGGCACGAAGGTCAATTGATCAAACGACAAGCCTTGATTGACCTGTTCTCGACCGTACTCTGGAAAGAAGACGGTAAGTTCTACTTAAAGACTCCCGTAGAACAAATTGAAATAGAAGTTGAAGATGAACCTTTATTCGTCAATCAGGTGGATCAGGTCAAAATTGAGGGTAAAACCTATATTCAATTCACCACCACCACGCAGGATGTAGTGATTGTGGATCAGGAACATTCAGTTTTTATGCGTGAATATTCAGGTGAACTACGTCCTTATGTGCATGTTCGTTTTGGCATCAATGCCTTAATTCAACGTTCTGCTTTTTTTCATTTAATTGAAATGGGACAGCTCCTTGAAAACGCTCAAGGTGATACCATCTTAAGCTTACAAAGTGGCGATTTTTACTTGCAATTGGGCACCTGAGGTTTAAGCTTTGTTCTCCCGTCTTTTGAACTGCTGAAAGTGAAGTTATGACAGCCATTCATCCTATCGATCCTTTAATAAATCCAATGCCCAAGGCGCAAGCTGATGCACCTATTGGGATTTTTGACTCTGGAATAGGTGGTTTGTCTATCGCGCAGGAAATTGCGAATTATTTACCCAAAGAACGCATCCTTTATTATGCAGACACTGCCAATGTGCCTTATGGACCGCGGGAAGATCAAAATATTCGTGAACTGACCGCCGATGCAATTGAATGGCTATATCGTCAAGGCTGTAAAGTGGCAGTGGTGGCATGCAATACCGCTTCTGCTTTTAGCCTGGATTATTTGCGTGATTATTATGGTGAAGATTTTCCGATTATCGGTTTAGTGCCTGCATTAAAACCTGCTGTATTACAAACCAAATCAAAAACAGTCGCGGTTCTTGCAACGCCAGCAACTTTTCGGGGCAAACTGATTCAAGATGTGATGCAACGTTTTGCCCTGCCTGCCAATGTGAATGTCATTCCTGTGACCTGTCTGGATTTAGTGCCCTTTGTGGAAAGTGGTTCACAAATGAGTGCGGAATGCTTAGCGACTTTAAAAGAAATATTACAACCTGTGGTGGATCAAGGCGCAGATTATTTAGTCTTGGGATGTACTCATTATCCCTTCCTGAAACCTGCGATTGAATCGATTTTTGGTCAGAAACTGACATTAATTGACTCTGGTGTACCTGTTGCGCGACAAACAGCCCGAATTTTGATTAAAAATGAGTTATTATTTGAGCAAGATCAAAAAGACGGCTTACGAATTGAATGTCATGTCAGTGGCAATAACGCAGAAAATTTAAAAACTGTGTTGCAGTACCTGATTCAAGATAATTTAACTTGGGATATTCGCAACATTAGTGTTGAATAAGCAAAGAAACGCAGCTAGTCTTTTGAAATATAGAAAAAAATAAATTTTAGATTGGGGTGGTCGATTACAGCACAACTGATCAGCATGGCTACAGTTGGGGATGTAATATGCAATTGGAAGAGGATAACCAATGCTCGATAAGCGTTATCAGGTTTTTATTTCTACGTCTGGCAGTGAAATGCAACCAGAACGTATTGTTTTAGCTCAAACTCTCGTGGGAATGGGGTTCTTTTCCTGGGGATTGGAACAACGGACACCCCTGAGTACGGCATTTGCACGTCGTCAAATTGACGACTGCGACTATGTGGTGATTCTTTTGGGCAGTCAATATGGCGAGCAATCTGTGTCAGGTGTCGGGTATATGCACCTCGAATATATTTATGCGGTCACCAAGCAGAAGCCGATTATTGTCTTTATGCATGAAGATCCGGCATCCCGGGACTCGGCTTTACAGGATAAAAAGCCGGAACTTCGCGAAAAATTCCTAGAATTCCGTAAATTATTACAACAAGAAGCGGATCAGATTTTTACTTACCGTAGCCTTCGTGATTTGGAAATGGCGGTGCGCTTTAATATGCCGCAAATGCTTGAACGCCATCCTGTTTCAGGTTGGGTTCGACCGCAGAACACGCAGTCCTTGCATGATGAAATTGATCAACTCAAAGCTAAAATTGAGCAACTTGAAACTGAAGTGGGCAAGCGAGAAGTCGATCCTTTCCTGTCTTTACCCAAAGTTTCAATGCATGAATTATTTTCTTTTGAATATCGAATGCATGCCTATCAAGATGGCAATTTCAAAGAGCTGAAAATTCAAAAGAAACTGACTTGGGCACAGTTACTGAATATTTTAGGCAGCATGTTTGTCAATCCGACGCCGGAAGAATATTTTTCTAAATGTATGAATGACTATTTAAATGACACTGGGCTGGAAGATGCACGTGTGGAAATGCCGCGTGCCCATGCAGTGGCACGTGCACAAATTAATATTCGTGCCTTGCACAGTATTAAAATGCAAATGCGTCAAAATGACTGGATTGTACAATCTGGACGTGACGACCGTCAGCGTATGTTGTGGCAAATCACGCCCAAAGGGCAAAAGCTTTTAGAAAGTAATTTGCTGGATAATCATCGTGTTTTTCAATTTAAGTCTAACTATTAATCTATATAGAGAAAGTGCAGAAAACTGTTAAAGTAGACCAGTTCATATATATTGGAAAGGGTTTGATGTTTTCTGCACCTAAAGCGAAAGTCACCATTATTTTAGCCAATTTGGGTACGCCAGACGAACCCACTGTTCCTGCAGTACGTCGCTTTTTGAAGCAGTTTTTATCTGATCAGCGGGTCATTGAAATTCCAAAACCCGTTTGGCAAATCATTTTAAGACTGTTTATTTTACCGTTTCGTCCCAAGCGTGTGGCTCATGCTTATGCAATGGTCTGGGGGCAAGATTCACCGATGCGTGAAATTGTCTTAGAACAAGTTAAAGCGGTTCAACAGCAATTAATTGAGCACTATCCGCAATTTGAATTAAATATTGTCCCTGCCATGAGTTATGGCAATCCGGGTATTCAAGAATTGCTGCAAAAATTAAGCTTAAATCCACAAGATCACATTATTTTACTTCCCCTGTTTCCTCAATATTCGGCAACCTCTACCGCTCCACTGTATGATGCGGTTGCCAAGTGGATACTGACCCAGCGAAATTTACCCGGCTTGTCGATTATTCGTGATTATTATCAGCACCCTTTATATATTCAGGCTTTGGCGCAAAGTGTACGGGATTATCAGGCTGAACATGGTGGTGCAGAAAAACTGTTGATGTCATTCCATGGTATTCCACAGCCGTATGCGGATAAGGGTGATCCGTATGCAGACCGTTGTCGTATTACCGGGCAACTTGTGGCGCAGGCTTTGGGTTTACAGGACGATCAGTGGGCAGCCAGTTTCCAATCCCGTTTTGGTAAGCAAGAGTGGATTAAACCTTATACGGATACGCTGTTGACCAAATGGGCAGAGCAAGGGGTGAAATCAGTACAAGTGCTAAGTCCGGCATTTTCTGCGGATTGTCTCGAGACTTTAGAGGAACTGGCTTTGCAAAATGCTGAAACCTTTAAGTCAGGGGGAGGGGAGCAATATGCTTATATTCCTGCATTAAATAGCCGTGCAGATCATATCGCATTGCTCACAACTTTGCTTCAAGCTAATCTTGATGCATTAACGCAGACATTCGCTCACTAATTTCACCGAGGTTTCGCCATTATGTTGCAAGTTAAAATTGTTCCGGTTACGGCATTTCAGCAAAATTGTTCAATTGTTTGGGATTCAGAAAGTAAAGAAGCAGTTTTGATTGATGCGGGTGGTGAGCCTGAAAAATTAGCAGCTGAAGTTGAAGCACTCGGTTTGACCGTGAAAGCTTTATGGTTGACTCATGGTCATTTGGATCATGCGGGGGCAGTGGGAGCATTAACCAAAGTGTGGAATGTTCCTGTGATTGGTCCGCATAAAGAAGATGCATTTTGGCTAGATATGATTCAAGAGACTTCAGCGCGTTATGGCTTTCCTATTCCAGAAAAAGTGGACGTTACCCAATGGCTTGAAGGCGGACAAGTGTTAAAGCTGGGCGATGAAGAATTTGAAGTACGTTTTGCCCCAGGTCATACCCCGGGTCACGTGATGTTCTATAACAAAAATTATGCTCTATTATGGACTGGCGATGTGCTGTTTAAAGGTTCGATTGGCCGTACCGACTTTCCACGTGGAAATCATCAACAACTACTCGATTCAATTCAGCGTGAATGTTTCAGTCTGCCGGATGAAACTCAATTTATTTCAGGTCATGGTCCAATCAGTACCATTGGTTTTGAAAAACAGCATAATCCCTTTGTTGCAGGTAAAGCCGGTTAATACTTGGAATTTTGTGGTAATAAAGTCTGCAGATGCAGACTTTATTATATGTGCAATTTTTGGAAATAATTAAAACTCATCTTCTTCACGACTGCCATCCGCTTGCGGTGCATCTTGAGTAGGCAGTTTATATTCATCATTTGCCCAAGCGCCCAGATCAATCATTTTACAGCGTTCTGAACAAAAAGGACGGAACTCGTTGCCTTCCCAAGTCGAAGGTTTGCCACAACGTGGGCAAGGAAAAGTGCGAGGCATCTTATTCTCCGGATAAAAATGATGATTCGATTAGTCAAACTCAGCCGCTCTTGCTAGACTTGAGCGGATTTTTGTTAGTTTGATCTGATTATGCCAATTCGTCAATTTCAAGCACAGCGTATGCATGCGCCTCGTGATTTTCAAATGATTAGCCCAGAGCCAATTTGTGTGGAAATTGGTGCAGGTAAAGGTAAACATGCCTTGCTTTTTTCGAGTCAGCATCCCGAACATAAATTGATTGCCATTGAACGCACCCGTGAAAAATATGTGGCGATGCAAAAACAGCATGCTTTAGAAGGGCAAGCCAATTTACAAGCGATTCATGCCGATGCCATGCCATGGATTGTCCATGCCTTGAATCCTGGGCAAGTTCAGCAATTTTTTATTCTGTATCCAAATCCTGAACCGCATAACCCAGCGCAGCGTTGGTTGAATATGCCATTTTTTGAATTTTTACTGTCACGTTTACAGGTCGGTGGCACAGTGACTTTGGCCAGTAATATTCCTGAATATATAGAAGAAGCACAACAGCAGTTGATTGAGACTTGGAAATTACCGTTTGTTAAAGAAGTAATTCCAGCTACATCAGCACGCACTCATTTTGAAATTAAATATTTAGAGCGCGGTGAATTGTGTCAGCAACTCATCATCACCAAGCCAGAAGGCTACACCACCCGTTTTGATGATTTTATGCCGCTGCAAGGTCAAAATGCAGTTATCGAAACTGCATCAAAAACTGATCCAAAAGATGCTGAATAAGTTGGCTATGAAAAAACGTGTTGCAATTATTGGCGCAGGTCCTGCGGGATTGATGGCGGCAGAAGTTTTAACTCAGTACGATTACGACGTGCATGTCTATGAACAGAAACCATCGGCAGCACGTAAATTTTTAATGGCCGGAAAAACCGGCTTAAATATTTCCCATGCCGAGCCTGTAGCTCAATTTATAGAGCGCTATGATCAAGCGGAATGGCTGCAGCCCTGGGTAAAACAGTGGGATGCCGAATGGATTCAGCAATGGATGAAGGGCTTAGGGGTTGAATCCTATATCGGTTCTTCGGGACGAGTATTTCCCGTTGAAATGAAAGCTGCGCCACTGCTTCGCGCCTGGTTAAAACGATTGGTCGAACAAGGTGTAATTTTTCATTATCGACATCAATGTCTGGGTTTAGAAGGTTCCATACTTAAAGTTAAAAATTTGCTGAACCAACAGATTACTGAACAGCAGTTTGATGCCATTGTGATGGCCTGTGGTGCGGTATCCTGGTCACGACTCGGCAGTGACGGGGCATGGCAACAATGGTTATCTCAGGATGAAATTGAAACCTTTCAAGCCAGTAATGCCGGCGTGGAACGCGCATGGTCCAAGTTTATGCAACCAGTGTTTGGTCAGCCTTTAAAGCGTGTTGAAGCATGGGTAGAAGGTGAAGAAGCCAAAACCATGGGCGATATTGTGATTAGCCATTATGGTTTAGAGAGTGGTCTGATCTATAAACAGGGTCGCGTGCTACGTCAGCAGCTTAAAAATGGTCAGGCCATGCAACTCTATTTGGATTTAATTCCAGATCAGACGGTTGAGCAACTCGCGCAAAAATTACAACCCAGTAAAAAGCAGTCTTTAAGTAATGTCTGGCGCAAAGCCGGTTTAGATCCTGCCAAAGCCAATCTGGTGCGTGAATTGGTGGCTAAAGATGTGTGGAATGATCCACGAGCTTTGGCACAGCAGATTAAACATTTGCCTATCCCTTTACAGGGCTTCCGTCCAATAGAAGAAGCCATTAGCTGTGCCGGTGGCATCAAACGAGACGTGTTGTCTGAACAGCTGCAATTAAAGTCAAATCCGCATGTGTTCTGTTGCGGGGAGATGCTGGACTGGGATGCACCGACAGGCGGTTATTTATTAACTGCATGTTTTGCCACAGGTCGTGCTGCCGGTGAGGGTGTACATGACTATCTTGCTTGCTGAAAATATATAGCAGGGATTATTTTGGACTGCAGTTTAAAGCATGCTAATTTTCACACTCGGTCATCATAAAAATGCATACATAAATTAGAAGCCACACCATCTACAGGAAGTCGTTTGTGTGGCGGTTCGTGCTATGAAATTCAGGGTGAAATGATTGATAACATTGCTTCCAAGGCCGAATGAGAGACCATAAGCCATTACAACAAAGATCAAGGGATCAAATAATCCCTTTTTTATGCACCTGATTTTAGTCGCTAGATTGAGTTGTCTCGGATTTAGCTGCTTCAGTTTTTTTTGTGTCAGCTTTGTCCATTTCCGGATATTGTGACTGCCAATGTTCAAGCTGGTCTTGGGCATGTAAAAAACTACCTAAACCTTTAACCCGGTCGCCTGAATTTTTCATTTCCTCTGCTTTGTTATCTTTATGCTGATCATACAGTTTAGCTTGAGTTTGCCAGTATTCTGCAATTAAGCCTTGAATATAGCGGCCTTGCTGGGTTTTTAAATCCAGTTCTTTCAACATATTCAGTGCTGACTGAATATTGTCACGTTTACGATTATGCGCAAATTCATCGGTTAAGGATCCCTCCTCATGCATTTTGGTCAGCTCATCTTCCATGTCATCACTCATTTGGGTGAAGCGTGTATCGAAGTCGGTGAGTAAGGCAATATCATGTTGATCATCTGGCGTTTTCTCAAACGCCTTGACTGGTTCGGTAATCAACTCCTGCATGACTTTATCTTCAGGTTGAATTTTATCGTTTTGAGTGGCTGAATTTTTGCTGTTATCACAGGCCGTCAAGAATACGCTTGAACATAATAAAACAGGCAAACCCAGTTGTTTAAGTTGAAGTTTTTTCATGATGATTCCTTATTTCTAATCAATTTTTTTAAAATCATAGGCATAGGTTATATAAGGGAAGGTAATTTCATCTTGTGGATATTTACCAGTGTAGCTGAAGATAATCTGTTCAAATAAAGCTTTTAGTTGCTGTTGTTCTGGGGCTGGCATTGCGGCAATAAAACTGGTGGAAAGCAGACGTTTAGACACCACATTTTCTACTGTACCGACATGCTGCTGCTGAAAAGTCTGGACATTTTCTAACTGAAATAATGATTGCTGCTCAAATACATTTTTCCACTTTCCACTATGATAACGCGGTGTGTTACCCTCGAAAGGTTCGATCAGATCGGCCAGTGCCTTGACCCAGTCAACGTTTATATCCCGTTGATTCCAGATCAGTGCCAAATGTCCTGAGGGTTTCAAGACTTGATGAATTTGCTGTAAAGTCTCAAGATTGGCAAACCAGTGGAAGGATTGTGCGCAGATCACGGCATCAACACTATGTGCAGCCACAGGTAACTGTTCACTGGAGGCTTGTAGGGTTTGAATCTCGGGAAATGCATGTTGCAACTGTGCCAGCATTTCCTGAACCGGTTCAATCGCGATAATATGCGAAGTAATCTGTTGTAAGTAGGGTAAGAATTTGCCCGTGCCAGAACCCAGATCAATGACCTGTGAATTTGCGCCCAGTTGCAGCTGATGTTGCAGCCAACTCACGATCTCTGCAGGATAACCCGGACGCACCTGCTGATAAAGTTCTGCAGCAGAACTGAAGCCTTTTTGAGCGGCAGGATGAAGTGATTGTGTCATATTTTGCGCTTTCTAATATTCTTGGCATCTATAAAATAACATAGTCGCTTTTCGTAAATAGGCAAGGTGTCTATTTGTTTTATTGACTGTAAAAAACAAGGGCCGATTTGCTTCGGTGTGGAAATGGAAAAACACATTATTTTTGAAGACGAACAAATTCGTGCAATATTCCTAAAAGGTTCATCGGATGAGCTGATTTTCTCATTTGGCGATTTAATTACCCGTGCCAAAGGGTTGTCAATTAATGCCGAAAAATCTTTGCATAAACATGATTTTAATGTGATTGGGATTATGCCCAAGCAGAAGTCGTGGTTTCCTGAAAGCTCAATGAGACAGATGTTTGCCGAGATTCAGGAATTGATTGCGCCGTTTAAAACCCGCCTTGGCTATGGTGGCTCAATGGGCGGTTATGCTGCAATCAAATATTCTAATTTGCTCGATTTAAAACGCGTAGTTGCATTGGTGCCGCAGTATTCAATTAATCCTGAAGATGTGGAAGACCCGCGCTATAACATGTTTTTCCATGCGGAATTAAATGCCAATATGCAGGTGCAGCCTAAAGATGTTTCCGCCGAGCGTGAATACATTGTGGTTTATGATCCGTACTGCGTTGAAGATCGGGCGCAATATTTAAAACTTGAACAGGTTTTGCCTCAAATTCAGACCTTGAAATTGCCTTTTACCGGACATGATGCGATTGCTGTTTTGGCCAGTTCAGAATTACTGCATGACTTTTTATTGCATGAGTTTGATGAACCCTATTTCTATAAAAAAATCCGTCAGGTCAAAAAGAACAGCAAGTTCTATTATCGCAAAGTCATTGAAAACTTATTGCCGCGACACCGCGATGCTCTGGGCTCGATTTTAATCAACAATGATTTACAGCTGGATAACCAGTTTTTTGATTCCAAGTTAAAACAGAATCTGTTGCGAGAATTGCTCAGCAACAAGCAAGTCAGTCAGCAAGACTTACTGAAACTGGGTATTCAGGTCAATCTGCCGCAAGAAAACAGTAGCCTGTTGATGGACTGTTTTGGTCATGGCTTGGTGTTTAATGTGATTAGCCAAAAAATTGAAAGTTATGCTGCTGGTGCAATTGCCTTAAATCATAAATTTCTGATTCCTATTTTTGCCAAAGGCAGTGGGTTGGTACAAATCAATTTAAATGACCAACGCTATGTTGTGGCAATGAATGATCGGCAGGTCATGAAGCTGTTTAAAGAGCAGGAGCCTTTAACTGTGGGAATGCATCCGATTGTGATCAAAAAATATAGCGATTTTTATTTGCTCAGTTATAAGCATTTAAATTTAAGCAATAATGAATTTGGCGGTCATGATTTTATTGAAGATAGTCCTGAGACTGCTCAATTCATGACCCAGCCTGAGCTTCTTTAAGCCCAACTGAGAATATTGTTACTGATTAATAGAAATTGGACTTTGGTTTGATTTTTGACCACTTGCTTTATATTTTAATCGGTCTAAGATGGAAAATATAAGGCAAGTTAAATATTTGCTTAATATTGAAAAATAAATAAACACGTAAACTGATCAGGTGCTTAAGGATGAAAGTTAATTTTATGCCGGCTGTGCTTTTAACCCTAATTTCTATAACCCTACCTTCTTACGCATTTGCCGAGAGTGTAGATCCGACCTATATGATTATGGGTGGGGGATTGCTACTGGTGTTTGCCCTGGCAATCTATGTCTTTTTTGAAATTCGTAAATCGATTCAGTTACATATCAACAAGCCCACTAAATAGTGGGTTTTTTCATATCTGCTACCTGAATTTAATTGAAAAAGCGCGCAAATTTGGCTTTTAATATAAGGGTCAATCATTTTTCAGATCTCCATCTGAACCAGTCAAGGAGCGCCTGATGAAAGCCGTATTTTTAGATTATGAATCGCTCGATCAAAATGATTTGGACTTTAGTGCGCTCGAAGCGGCTTTTGATGAATTAACCCTTTTCCCAAGCACTAGCCCAGCCCAGGTTTTAGAACGTGTACAACATGCGGATGTCATCATCAGTAATAAAGTGCTGGTTGATGCAGCAACGATTCAACACTGTCCAAATTTGAAACTGATTTTAATTTCCGCAACGGGAACCAACAATATTGACCTGATTCAAGCACGTGCACAGGGCATTGTGGTGTGTAATTGTCAGGGTTATGGCACTGCTGCTGTAGCACAGCATACTTTAAGCCTGATGTTGGCTTTAGCGACCTCGTTACTCAAATATGACAGCGCAGTAAAGCAAGGGCAATGGAATAAAGCCTCACAATTCTGTCTGCTGGATTTTCCCATTATTGAACTGGAAGGCAAAACTTTAGGGATTATTGGTTACGGTGAATTGGGACAAGCAGTCACTAAACTGGCGCAAGCGTTTGGCATGAACGTACTGGTGGGGGCTTTAGCAAATCGTCCATCATCGGATAGCAGTCGGGTTCCTTTTGAGGATTTATTGCCGCAAGTGGATTTTTTGAGCCTGCATTGTCCTTTAACCGAACCTACCCGCGACTTGCTTGATGCGCAAGCTTTTGAGGCGATGAAGCCGACGGCATTTTTAATTAACTGTGCCCGTGGTGGCATTGTCAATGAACAAGCACTTGCAGATGCTTTACGTCAAGGCAAAATTGCAGGGGCTGCAACCGATGTTCTTACGGTTGAACCACCGAATGAGGGCAATGTGCTGTTGGCAGATGATATTCCAAATTTAATCATTACTCCACATAGCGCGTGGGGCAGTGTCGATGCACGACAACGCATCGTGCAACAGATGCTAGACAATGTTGAAGCATTTAAAGCCGGACAGCCGATTCGACAGGTGAATTAACTCACTCTCACTTTAGCCATATGCTAAAAGGGAAAGGCATATTGATTATAAGTTTACAGTCCCATTATTTTGTACCGGCTGTATTTGAGTAGATGGTGATTGTTGAACGGGTGCAGACTCAACCCCTGTGGATGACTGACTCAAAGGGTGTGAAATAATAGGTGCAGGCTGGTCATTGGGACTACCAATCAGGCTATCTTTGGTTTCATTTAGTTTTTTATTCACTTTTACTGCAGCGTTTTGAGTTTTTTCAATCGCAATCACTGATTTCTCACTGGCAAACTCTTTGGTTTCTTCCCATGCATTTTGCACTTTAGGTTTTACTTTCGCGATCCCTTTTTGCGCTGCGTGATCAACTTTTTCAGCGGTGTTTTGCACCGTGGCTTGAGCCTTGTGGGTAATCACTTTAAAAATATTGGGATTGTCACCATAAGGTGCCGCCTGACTCTGTGTTTGAGTCACAGTTTCGGTTGCTGTTGTAGTTTGAGCAAAAAGCGGAGTTGAAGCCAAAATTGCGCCCGTAATTAATGCAGTTTTCATCTTTTTCATTGTGCGTTTTATTCCTGTTTTTGCCTGTAATTTCAGTTGTACATTGTTATTTTTATTGTAATGGTAAATTTTTTAAGTAAGTGGAAATGTGGCGAAATTAATACAGCGTTACAACATCTGTATACATTTGCTGTGTGTTTTAGAAAGATGAGAAATAAAAAAATCCCTCATCATTTATAGGTGAAAGATGAGGGATTGATTAAATGAATCGGGTAATGTATTCGGTCACTTAGTTACATTGAGCTAAAGCGTCTTTATGAAAGTTGTGGCGTAAGGCAAGGAAATTGTGTTGTACGTCTGGAGCATGCAGGTCGAAGTTTGTTGCTGTGCTTGAGCCGTCTTGAGTGAATGTTGTAGAACCACCTGAAATAAGGGTTAAGCCCTTAAATGACCAGTGCTCTATCGATTTTCCTGCTTCTAGGTTGCCGGTAAATTCAATCACGCATTTATCAATAAATTTAGTCAATTTGGCTTTGTTATCGACCGTGTCTGGATAGACCCTCAGGTTTTGAACTTCTTGTAATACACCGGTTTCAAGTTGCGGGATTTTAGGAGCAGAAGTACACGCAGTAAGAGATAAGCACGTGAAGCCAGAGAGAATAAGTGTTTTAAATTTCATATGATTCTTTCTTGTTGAGTGTTGTTAGCTTGAGTATAAGAAATATAAAGTGAAATACCTATAGCTTTTACGATAAGAGTTGAATCCAGAAGAAATAGGTGAGTTATAGTGGTTTTTAATAATTTATCAAACTAATATTTCGATCAAAGCATATGGAATAATAACAATTAAATAGCAATATAAAAGGAGGGATGTTTTTCTTTCAAAATATAGTTTTTTATCATTATTAAAAGTTATTGGAATTAAGCACCAAACCACTATATTCAAAGTGGTTTGGCTTTTGATCATAAAAAATAAGTCTTAGATTGCTGAGAAAAAAGATTCATTACTGATTATCAAGTTTTATTGTAAACGGACAATACCTTCTACACGGTCATTATTATCATAAGTGATTTCAAATGCTGTTTTTTTACCACCAAAAGTTGCTTCAGCAGGTGTTCCAATAACTTCCCAAAGGCCTAAGGTTGCAACATCAGCTAAGCCATGAAATAAGGTGCGGCTGACGCGGTTTGCAGTACTATAACCTTGATTAAAAGAATATACGTCGATTCGTTTGCTTTCTTTTGCTTCACTAGAAATAGGTGCACCAATTTCAGCTAAAATCGCACTACGTGGCATACCAGCAGCAAATACAGAAAGGTCTTTTTTAGGTGGTTGCTTTGCTGCCATTACTGCAGAGCAACCTGTTTGTCCTAATGCTAAAATAGAAACTGTTGCGGCTAAAATTAATTTTTTCATGTCCCTAATACCCCTCAAGAAAATAATATTAAAGAATGAATTGTATATTAAATTTCAATAAATTAAATGATAAAAATTAGTAATTTATAGTTATTTAATTTTTTGAGTATAAGATTATAATCTATTACTTTGATTGTGGGTCTTGACTATTTTACAAACATTTAGAGTTTGGTGATGAATTATAGAAATAAGAATGAATAAAAAAACCCGCTTTAAAGCGGGTTTTTTAATAGCTTGAAACTTAGTGCTGCAACACCGAAATATCCGCAACTTTAGTAAACAAGTCACGAAGTTGCGCCAGCATACGTAAACGGTTTGCTTTTAAGTCAGCATCATCAGCCATGACCATTACACCGTCAAAGAATGCATCGACTGGCGCACGCAGTGCAGCAAGTGCAGACAACGCAGCAGTGTAATCTTTCGCAGCAAATAACGGCTCAACCACGGGCGTGATTTTCGCAAGTTCAGCGAATAATGCTTTCTCAGCATCTTCAACCAAGTTCGCTTCAACCACAGCACCTTCAGGCGCAGTTTCTTTCGCAAGAATGTTGGCAACACGTTTGTTTGCAGCAGCAAGTGCAGCAGCTTCAGGCAATGCGCGGAAGTGATTGACCGCATTTACACGCTTGTCAAAATCAAGAGGTGATTTTGGAGACAATGCTTGAACCGCTTGAATCACATCAACCGCAACGCCTTGGTCTTCGTATTTCGCACGGTAACGACCTTCCAGGAATGCAACTGCATCTGCCAAAGTCTTGTCATGATCTTTCAATACATCGCCATACGCTGCTAAAGCAAGTTTGATCAGGTCTTCAATCGACACATCAAGCTCGTTTTCAGTCACAAGACGAAGAATACCAATTGCAGAACGACGTAGTGCAAACGGGTCTTTAGAACCTGTAGGCGCTTGACCAATACCGAAAATACCCGTCAATGTATCTAAACGATCCGCAAGGGCAATGGTTGTACCTGTTTTGGTTTTCGGTAAAACGTCACCTGCGAATTTAGGTAAGTATTGCTCACCTAGAGATTCAGTAACTTCAGCATTTTCACCTTCAAGACGTGCATAGTAAGTACCCGCGATCCCTTGAAGTTCAGGGAATTCACCCACAAGTTCAGAGGTTAAGTCACATTTTGCAAGAAGGGCAGCTTTTTCAGCGTCGGAAGCGTTAGCACCTGTAATTGGCGCAAGCGCAACAGCCAATTTCGCAATACGCTCAGACTTGTTCCAAAGCGTACCCAATTCTGCTTGGAAGACCATGTTTGCAAGTTTCTCTTTACGAGATGCAAGTGGTTGCTTTTGATCTTGTAAGAAGAAGAATTCAGCATCTGACAAACGTGGACGAACAACTTTCTCATTACCTTCAATAATTTGTGTCGGGTCTTTTGACTCAATGTTTGACACAGTAATGAAGTACGGTTGAAGTTTATTATCGCTATTCACCAAACAGAAGTACTTTTGGTTGTCCTGCATGGTTGTGATCAAGGCTTCTTGAGGAACGGCAAGGAAGCGTTCTTCAAAGCTGGCACGAAGCGCAACAGGCCATTCAACCAGTGCAGTCACTTCGTCACGTAAATCGCTTGGCACAATCGCAATCGCATTCACTTCATCAGCAAGTGCTTTGACTTGTTGGTCGATGATTGCTTGACGCTCTTCAAAAGAAGCCACAACGTGAGCATTACGAAGTGCATCTAGGTATGCATCTGCATTTGCAAGTGTGATCGCTTCAGGCGCGTGGAAACGGTGACCATAAGTCACGTTACCTGCTTTGTGATCTTGAATTGTTGCATCAACCACATCATTGTCTTTTAACAATACAACCCATTTTACCGGACGTACGAATTCAGTACGGCTTGCAGCAGAACGCATGCGTTTTGCGATTGGAAGGTTGTCTAAAGCTGCTTGTAAAATTTGCGGTAAAAGCGCATCAAGGCTTTGACCTTTCACGTCTTTTAAGTAGCAAACTTTTTCAACTTTACCTGCTTGGAACGTTGAGATTTGATCCACTGTGATGCCTTGACCACGCATAAAACCTTCAAGGGCTTTAGTCGGGTTACCTTCAGCATCAAAGGCTGCTTGTTTAGCAGGGCCGTCAAAACGTTTTTGTGTATCTGCTTGCGCGCCTTCAACATTGACAATTTTAAGTGCCAGACGACGTGGCGCTGCATATGCTTCGATAGCGTCGAATGCAAGACCAGCATCGTTTAAGCCTTTAACTGTTTCAGCTTGAAGCGCATCACGTAATTTTTTCAGGCTTTTTGGTGGAAGTTCTTCACAGCCAAGTTCAAATAAAACAGTATGTTTAGACATTATTTGTTCTCCGCTGATTTTTCTGCTTGAGCCGCTTCTGCTTCAACTTGTGCTTTTAACTGTGCTAAAACTTCATCACGTAACTCAGGTTCGGCCATTGGGAAGCCAAGCTTCGCACGTGCTGCCACATAACTGGTGGCAATCGAACGCGCCAAAGTGCGGACACGTAAAATATAACGCTGACGTTCAGTCACCGAAATCGCGCCACGCGCATCGAGCAAGTTAAAGCTATGTGAAGCTTTAATCACTTGTTCGTATGCAGGAAGTGGAAGTTCAGCTTCGATTAAACGAGTCGCTTCAGCCTCATAAAAGTCGAACAATTCAAACATTTTTTCAACGTTGGCATATTCGAAGTTATAGGTCGATTGTTCAACTTCGTTTTGATGGAACACATCGCCATAAGTCACAGTACCAAACTGGCCTTTGGTCCAAACAAGATCGTAAACTGAGTCTACACCTTGCAAGTACATCGCAAGACGCTCAAGACCGTAAGTGATTTCACCTGTCACCGGGTAGCATTCAACACCACCAACTTGCTGGAAGTAAGTGAACTGTGTCACTTCCATGCCATTTAGCCAGACTTCCCAACCTAAGCCCCAAGCGCCCAATGTTGGAGATTCCCAGTTGTCTTCTACGAAACGAATGTCGTGTACCAGAGGGTCGATCCCAATCGCTTTAAGCGAGTCGAGGTAAAGCTGCTGGATATTGTCCGGGTTTGGCTTCAGCACCACCTGGAACTGGTAGTAATGTTGCAAACGGTTTGGGTTTTCACCATAACGGCCATCTTTCGGACGGCGTGAAGGCTGAACGTAGGCAGCATTCCAGGTTTCAGGCCCTAAAGCACGAAGGAAGGTTGCAGTGTGGAATGTGCCTGCGCCCATTTCCATATCGTAAGGTTGTAAAATGACACAACCTTGTTCAGCCCAGTAAGTTTGTAAGGCAAGAATTAAGCCTTGGAAGGTATCAATATGCGATATGGCGCGACTCATGGTCATCCACTTAAAATTAGAGAAAAATTGTGTTCAATTATAAGGATTTTCCGGAGGAGTGGCAAAGGGTTAATGCGCCGAGACTTTTTTGAAAAAAATCAAAATGCCCTTGAAAGATAACAGTTATCTATTTGCATCCTGTTATTTGGTGTTTGATGACCGATTTACGCTGAGCTAAAAACCAAGAATAAATCAGATGTATAGCATTATTTAAATGAAATGGTGATAAAGATAAACGAATCTCATCCGCTTATTTAGGTGAAATTGGTTTAATCTGCATAGAATAAAATAATGCTTAAAAAATAAGGACGTTCATGACAACTTGTAAAATTCAGTGCCATTTAAAATACAAGATTGTCCAAGCCACAGAATTCATTTTTCTGATTCATGTTGTACATCATTCCGATCAAACCATTATTGAAGAACAACTGACGTTTAATCCGCCTGTCGCATGGCGTGAATTTCACGATCCGAGCCAGCAAAACCGTTATATCAGGTTGCATGCCGAAGCTTGTGATCATTTTGAAGTGAACTATAGTGCGACAGTTGAACGTCATCCTGTAAAGAATGCAGATCTTCTGCAAAACCTCAATGAAGTGGTAATTCCAGATTTACCCGATGAGGTGTTATCTTATTTGCTAGCCAGTCGTTATTGTAATTCAGATTTATTTGTAGAAATGGCGAACCGATCCTTTGGATGGATGGAGCCGGGCTATAGCCGAGTCAAGGCGATTGAGCAGTGGATTTACAACAACATTTTTTATGTTTCTGGCAGCTCTGATCAATTTACAACTGCGACAGATGTACTCATCCATCGGGCGGGGGTATGTCGTGACTTTGCCCATTTAGGCATTGCGCTGTGTCGTGCTTTGGGTATTCCGGCACGCATGGTGGTCGGTTATGTGGAAATTGAAAAATTTCTACCGGATTTTCATGCTATTTTTGAAGCCTATTTAGACGGTAGTTGGGTATTATTTGATCCGACCCGATTGGCTCCGGTAGAAAATCTCATTCGAATTGGCACTGGAATAGATGCCGGAGATGTGGCATTTTCGACCTTCTATGGCGAAATCAAGCTGATCAAAATTGAGCCGATTATTACGCAGGAGTTAGATGACTAGCCGCCATTTAAAGGGACTAAAAGTGTTGCTAAGTACAATCATTTTAAAGAAGTGCAGTACGCTGACTGTATATCCTTATCTTGTTTAAATCGCCGTAGATCATGAATGATAAATTTTGCAAAATCCTCATGGTTACTACAAACAAGATGGACATTTTTTATTTTAAAAATCTATCAATAAATTGATAATGGAAAGATATAAAATAAATACACCTTTATGCAGCATCATTCTATAATTCAAATCTTCAACTTAAAAACCACAAAAGGCGTGCTGTGTTTCATCCACAACTTGAATGGCTCAATACCTTAAAACCCAATTTCAAAGTCCTTCCGCTAAAAGACCGCCTGCTGTGTGGCATAGGCGCATTGATCGGGCTTGCACTTTCATCGCTGATCAGCTGGTGGGTATTAGGCGATATCAACGCCTGGTATATCGCGCCAATGGGGGCATCATCGGTATTGCTGTTTGCCGTACCTGCCAGTCCATTGGCTCAACCGTGGAATATGGTGGTCGGAAATAGTATTGCAGGTATTATTGGTGTGACCTGTGCGATGTATATTCCTAACTTGACGGAAGCCTTCAGTGTTGCGGTCGGTCTCTCGATTGTCTTAATGATGACCACAGATTCCTTGCATCCACCTAGTGGCGCAGTGGCAATTACTGCCGTTTTGGGTGGGGAAGCGGTACACCAGCTTGGATACAATTTTATCTTTTATCCGGTTTTATTGAATTCACTTTTATTAATGATGATTGCGATTGTATTTAATCGCATGCTGGGCAAGCAATATCCGCAAGTCGCACAAATCAACCAGCGTTCCAAAGACCCAACGCCCACTCAAAAAGTCACGATTCAACCCCATGATATTCAGGAAACTTTGGATCAACAAACTGAGCTGTTGGATATCAGTGAATATGACTTACAAAAAATTATTTTAGCGGCGCAAGAAAAAGCCAATGCAAGGGCAGTGAGCCAGTTCAAGTGTCAGGATATCATGACCAAAGACGTCATTAGCTTGGATGAAAATGAGGATATTCATTCGGCTTTGGATAAATTCAAACAGATGAATTTAATGAGCTTGCCTGTGGTCGATGCCCAGCAGCAATTGGTAGGCACACTGGCTTTATATGAAGTGGTAGAGTGGTTCAAGCGAGCGACAGACTTAAGAACTACATGGCAGCGTCAGGTTAAGGATATTATGGTGCGTCAAGTGGTTACGGTAAAACCGGAGCAACCGATTCAGGATTTGGTACCGTATTTTGTGGAGCGTTCATTTAATTATATTGCTGTGGTAGAAAACCAAAAAATGATCGGGATCATTAGCCGTGCCGATATGATTGCAGCATTGAATCAACAGTTGAATCTGGCGGCCAACATCTAAAAAATAGGCAAAAAAAAGCTACGACTCATTGGGGTAAGAGCCGTAGCATAAAACGGTAAACTATTAACGGTATGGATTAGAGTCCTGATTTACCGTACGAACCGGATTCTGATAGCCTGATCCAGCATCTATTTGAAACTGTTTTTTAGGCATGATGAGCCATAAAACCAAATAGACTAAAATTCCTGGAAATGCTGCGCTCATAACAGAAACAAGTACAAATATAATGCGGAGTAAATTTGCATTCCAACCAAATCGTTCAGCAATACCACCCATCACACCTGCAATCATATTCTGTCGGTTAGAGCGATATAAACCAACATTGGCCATCTAGGTCTCCTTAAAATTAGAAAATATATGAAGTTAAAACAACTCATCCATAATTAGAAAATGGTGATGAAAAAGACTTTTTAAAGTGATACAGCATAGAAAATAGTTAAGTTATGTAACTGGCTATGCCTGATCTCTGTCCTGCGACGTAAAATATGTTTATCTTGAAAAAGTTGATTTATATCAATAAAAATCAACTAAATATATAAATTGTATTATGATGCAATGGCATGAATATCAAGATCACTGATCCAATAAATAATTGAATGTACCCATACGCAGCTAAAGAAAATTTATGATTTCGGGGTAAGTAAGTGTTTCTAACAGCAGATTATTGTAGATGTATCCTGGTGAGTGTTTTATTGGGTCTTGTGGGCTGTAATAAGCCACTAGAAGACTCTATCGCTGAAAAAATTGAATCCGAAAATCAGCTGGTTAATTACGCTGCTGCCAATACTCAAGGCAAAAAACTGACTGAGGTAGCCGGAAAGGCCACCATGCCCGCGGATACTACAACCGCTACCCGGAAAAAAATTCCAGAAAATGCTGAACTCTATGTGGGACGTTATCAGAGTTCGATTAGCTGTGCTGATCCTTTGATGAAATGCAAAGAGGGGAGTGGAGATTTGATTATCAATTTATTAGCAGATGGTACCGCACATAGCAGCATTATCCATTTAGGCCAAATTACATTTGATTCGGACTCTTATTATCATAAAGATTCTTGGTCTTATGATGAAGAGCATCATCAAGTGATTTTGCATCGGTCAAATGGGGTAAAGTTTTTCTATAATGTGGATCAAGATCAGAGCTTGCAAATGGATTTAGATAAAATTGCCAATGCTTCAGAACAAAATAAACAATATTTTGCTGAAGGTCACCCATTTCCCCAACAGGCCTATCGTTTAGTCAAAAAAAGTACGCCAGTAAAAACCAATAAATCCTAAAATTTAAGCAAAAAAATACTCCCAATGCGGAGTATTTTTTTGAATAAAATTAAAATTTATTGGAATAATGGGGGTTAAATTTGGTGGGTTGTGAGGGGCTCGAACCCTCGACCAATAGATTAAGAGTCTACTGCTCTACCAACTGAGCTAACAACCCTGAACGAGGATTAGTGAAACAACGTTTCACCCGAGTGCAAGAAAAAATCTATGATTTTTAAAGGTGCATTAAAGCACTTTATTTTGCAACATCGGTATAGCAAAATTTCGAGAATGGCGAATCTACCGAAGGGGTATGGTTTGTCTTGGTCGGAATATTTGCAGGTTTCGTTTCTATTTGAGTACGTATATTTTAGTACAGAAAGAAGCCTTAAGAAAGATATGGTGGGCCGTCCGCGACTCGAACGCGGGACCAATGGATTAAAAGTCCACTGCTCTACCAACTGAGCTAACGGCCCATATTTTCAGAGAAAATATCTGAGAAGTAAAAAAGCTTCCCTGTAGAGAAGCTCTTTAGAATCTTGGTGGGCCGTCCGCGACTCGAACGCGGGACCAATGGATTAAAAGTCCACTGCTCTACCAACTGAGCTAACGGCCCAAGATAATCAAAATAAGTGGTGGGCCGTCCGCGACTCGAACGCGGGACCAATGGATTAAAAGTCCACTGCTCTACCAACTGAGCTAACGGCCCGAAACCAACATTCAAGCATTGCTTGGATGTACAGTGCAAGAAAATATTGTATTTTCTAAACACCACTTCGTTTTGATGGGCGTATTGTAGCAAGTTATTAAACGAGCGCAAGTAAAAAATTAGCAAACTTGTTGATGTTTGATTATAAATGCAACAAATTTGCTTTATCTAGTCAAAAAACATACGTTTTGAATTAGAAACGATATTGATAGGCTTGAATATTGTTGAATATTTCTGCCGTTAAATCACAATATTCTGTGGCATTTGGCAGTAAAACCAACAAGCGTTCATCGGTTTTATGGGAATCAAAAGCCTGTTCTTTTAACTTGTTCTTTTGGTATTTAAAAGTACCGGTGGTTTCCACCTGTGTTTGAATGCGTAAAAACACCGGAACAGCATAAGCAGGCAAGCATTTTTTAAACTCGGTTGCCATTTGCTTTAAATCTTCTGCGGTTAATTCTGCACCCTCTGCCAGCGTAATTGCCGCCATACCAGCCCGACCGTTGGTATTGGGGATTTCTACGCCATAAACCACAGCTTCAGCAATTTTTTCATATTCGCTGACTACATTTTCCACTTCAGTGGTAGATACATTTTCACCTTTCCAGCGGAATGTATCACCTAAACGGTCTACAAATTGGGCATGACGGAAGCCAATATCTCGTACCAGATCGCCCGTATTGAAGTATGCATCGCCATGTTTAAACACATCTTTCATGATGACGGATTTATTCTTTTCAGGATCGGTATAGCCATCAAAGGGTGAGCGACGGGTAATTTTACCGATCAATAAACCGACTTCACCTTTTTTGACTTTCTTGCACCAGCCTTTGGTGTCTTTCACCGGTGCATTGCTTTCTTTATCAAACTCAACAATGGCATAAGGTGTAGGGGAGAAGCCGACGGTGTTGTCAAAGTTAAATACGTTACTGAAACCGACATTACCTTCGCTTGAAGCATAGAGTTCAAGAATTTCTTCGATACCAAAACGTGCCTTGAATTTGTCCCAGATATTCGGGCGCATGCCATTACCGATCATTTTTTTCACACGATGACCGTGTTCAAGTTCAGATACAGGCGCATCCATCAGATAACGGCACAATTCACCAACATAGCCAATTGCCGAGACATCAAATTTTTGCACATCTTTCCAGAAAGCAGAGGTTGAATATTTGCGTCTTAATGCTAGTGTGGCACTGCCTGCAATGACACCACACCAACAAACCACGATCCCCGTCGCATGGTAGAGCGGTAAGGTCACGTACATGACGTCATCTTTATTCAGGTTTAACACATGCCCATAGGTGCCATAGGCCAAAGTCCAGCGGCTATGCGTGAAAATGACCGCTTTGGGTAAACCGGTGGTACCCGAAGTGTAGATGTAAAATAAACCGTCTTTACCTTGAATGGTATGCGTGGTCGGGGTATTAAATTGGGGAAAATGATCAACTTTATCCGCAAGATTTGCCCAGTCTTTTGGTGCTGTACCTGCATCAATTCGGGTGGCTTGATCTGCAAACCAGTGAAAACGGTCTGCTGCAAGTGCTAAGTCTTGACGGACTTCTTCTACAGCATGACGGCATTCTTCACCGACAATGACTGCAATGGGTTTCACCAGGTTAATGCTATGCGTCAGTGCCTTACCAGTTTGCGATGTATTGACCAAAGCTGAGGTCACGCCAATTTTTGCTAAAGCAACGACGGTCGCGACCAGTTCAGGGCGGTTTTCCACCATCACGGCAATGACATCGCCTTTACAGGCGCCAAGGGACAGATAAAAGTGTCCGATTTGGTTGGCCCATTCATTCAGTTCTTGATAACTAAATTTTTGATCTTCGAATAATAGCGCTGTACCGTGAGGATTGCGTTTTACGGCTTTTTCAAAGGCGATGCCTAAGCCTGCAGGGGTGTTGGATGTGCGTAAATAGGCTTGCTTCAGACCACTCAATAGATGAGGGACTTTGCTCATGAATTTGGGTAATTTTGCTGCGACATCAGCAATACCAATAAGATCGCTCTGTGTGCTGTGGTTCATAAGAATCCTATTTATTTTTCATAATCCAATATGTCTATTTGTTTGCGGTCATCTGTACAGTTGTCTTTTTAATCGTTTAATCCTAGTGCAATCAACCTAATTTGACAAAAGTATCAAAAAAAACCTAGTCACCGAAATGACTAGGTTTTTTTTATTCGCTGCATTAGAGCTAATTATGACTCATTTGCAGGAGTTACTTTCTTCGGTGGACGACCGCGAGGACGACGGGGGCGGACAGGTTTGTCAGCGTCATCATCAGCATCAGGGGTGTCCGCATCAGCTTTTGGCTCAGCCAGTGCTTGTACGTCTTGAGCAACCTCTACCGGCAGTTCAGATTGAACCGGTTTTGGCTTTACTGCCTTTTCAACAGGGGCTGCTTGAACAGCTTCCTCGATTGGCTCTGCAACCACTTCTGGAGCGACTACAACTTCAGCAGCTTCCGTCACTGGTGCTTCTTCGACTGTAACTTCCGGAGTTTCCGTCACCGGTGCTTCTTCGATCACAGCTTCTGGTTCTGTAACCGGAGCAACTTCAGCAGTAGTTGTTTCAGCAACTTTCTTTGCAGCTTCAGGTTCGCTATGTGCTTGCTTGGCTTGCTCTAAAGCTTGTTCCGCAGCAAGTTTTGCTAAACGACGACGTTCACGTGGATCGTTGGCAACACGGTTGTCCGAAACAGCACGAGGTGGGGTTAAGTCCAATACAGGCGCTGGTTCAGCCTCAGGTGTAGCTTTGGTTACTACAGCAACATCGCGTGTAACCGGCTGTGCTGGTGCTTCCGCTTCAGTGGCCTGAGACAGCATAGTCGCCGCATATTGCTCAGTGAATTTCACCAATGCACGGTTGAAGGTTGGGATTAAGCCAAATTGTTCAATCAGCACTGAACAGTCTTCACCATAAACATGGCGAATTAAGCTGCCCACTGTATATTGACCCAAAGTTGGAACCTGAGATGGGTTCAATTTTGGAGCTTGAGCCTGTTTTGCATGAGCTTCACGTTTTTGACGACGGCGCATACGCGGATCGTTGCTTGCACGTTTGTCAGCAGGACGTGATTGCTGTGGCTCGCGAGTTTCAGTCGTTGCGGCTGGTTTTTCTTCCTTCGCAACGACCGGTTTCTCAACGACAGGTGCTTTGATTTCGGCAACAGCAACAGCTGCAGTTTGAGCAATTGGCGCTTCAACAATAGCTGCTGTTGCATTTAACGCGACAATTTCACTTTTCGCCTGATCGACATTGACCACCAATGCAGTTGGAATAACATCCTGACGAGGCGTATCAATCACTTCGACTTTAGGTTGTTGTTCATTGACTACAGGAGCTGCAATGGCTTGTTGTGGAGCAGCCTGTTCGTTCAATACGCTTTGATCGCGGTGACGATTTGGGCGGTTTGGACGTTGCGGGCTATTGCGGTCACGACGTGGAACAGCATTTTGCTCTGTTTGAGTTTCAGACGCTTGTTGTTCAACGTGTTGACGTCGAGTCGGACGCTTGTTGTCACGTTGATCTTGGCGCTGATCTTGACGTGGTTCTGGGCGCTGTTCTTGACGCTGCTCGTGACGAGGAACCTGAACAATTTCTTCATGCACTTGATTTTGTTGATTGTCATGCTGAACTTGTTCACGTTGCTCTTTAGGCTTGTTACGCTTTTTATTGTGACGTTGCGCTTTTTCTTCTCTATCAGAATACTTATCCGCAACTTCACGCTGTTCCTGTTTTGGAGTTACAGCTGCATTTGGCGTTAAGTAAACATTGTTGCTTGCAGTTGCAACCGGTGCGCTTGGAGCAGGTGCAGATGTGGCAACCTGACCGAATTGGCCACGGCTCACAGCACCCTCATTGATCATTTGTTCAATGGCAGCAGCAGCATTGTTTGCAGTACGTGCTTGATCAACTGTTTTTGCTTGCTTTTGCACAAACAGGTTTTCTAACCATGCACATGGGCTTGCTGAAGCTTGAGCAGCAGGCACAACTTGAGCTGGCTGTTGTTGCTGTACTTCTTGAGCCACTTGTTGTGGACGACGTTGTGGCTTGTTGTTTTGGTTTTTGGCTTGTTGCTGAGCAGGCGCTTGTGCGGCAGCTAGAGCTTGTTGCTCACCTTCCAAATGCCATTCAGAAGATTCGTAACCCAACTCTTTTTCGCTTGAACGGGTTGCTTCTGTACGTTCATAGCTGGTTGGTGCAAAACCTTCAGCATTATAAGTGATTTCGTAATGCGGTGTTTCCAAGTGCGGATGTGGCAACACGGTTACACGTACATTTGAAGTCTGTTCTAAATAAACCAGCGTGTGGCGCTTTTCATTCAATAAGAATGCTGCAATTTCAACTGGAACTTCAACCTGAACTTCACCATGACGTTCACGCAGTGCAATTTCTTCCACTTTACGCATGATAGACAGCGAGAGAGAGCGTAAGTCACGCACCATGCCGGTACCATGGCAGCGCGGGCATACATAACCCGTAGCTTCTTCAAGCGATGGACGCAAGCGTTGACGGCTCATTTCCATTAAGCCAAAACGAGACAATTGACCGAACTGGATACGGGCACGATCGCTTTGGGTTGCTTCACGAAGTTTTGCTTCAACCATACGTTGATTGCGGTCTTTGGTCATGTCGATGAAATCGATCACCACCAAACCACCGATATCACGTAAACGCAGTTGACGTGCAATTTCTTCAGCTGCTTCCAGGTTGGTATTTAGCGCCGTGTCTTCAACGTCGCTACCACGTGTTGATTTCGCCGAGTTAATGTCGATAGACACTAAAGCTTCAGTTTGGTCGATCACGATTGAACCGCCCGAAGGAAGTTTTACTTCACGTTCATAGGCCGTTTGAATTTGGCTTTCAATCGCAAAATGCGCGAATAAAGGCTCATTTAGAGTATAGGTTTTGAGTTTTTCTAACTGACGCGGCATCACGGCTTTTACGAAGTTATAGGCTTCGGTATACGCTTGTTCAGAGTCAATTAAAATTTCTGCAACATCGTCACGTAAATAGTCACGAATGGCACGTGTTACCACGCCAGCTTCCTGATGCACCAACATTGGTGACGGACCAGAACTTGCTGTGGTTTGGATTTGTGCCCAAAGATCCATCAGGTGTTGCAAGTCAAGTTGCAATTCTTCCTGTGAACGACCAATACCTGCAGTACGAACAATCACGCTCATGCCACGAGGAATATTCAGTGATGCCAACATTTCTTTCAATTCTTCACGAACTGAACCGGAAATTTGACGACTGATACCGCCACCTTTAGGGTTGTTTGGCATAAGCACCAAATAACGACCGGCAAGCGAGATAAAGGTAGAAAGGGCAGCACCTTTATTGCCACGTTCTTCTTTTTCCACCTGAACAAGAAGTTCTGTGCCTTCAGTGATCAATTCGCGGATATTTGAAGTTTGACGAGGGTCTGCTTTGTAGTAGGAGTTTGCGATTTCACGCATAGAGAGGAAGCCTTGACGACCGGCACCATACTCAACAAAAACAGCTTCTAAAGAAGGTTCAACGCGAGTCACGTGACCTTTATAGATATTGGATTTCTTTTGTTCACGGGTACGATTCTCTAAATCAAAATCGTAAAGACGCTGACCAGTGACAAGTGCAACGCGAATCTCTTCGGCATGTGTTGCATTAATCAACATACGTTTCATGGGTGTAACACCTAATAGTGATACACAACAAAACATCGCTATTCACGTAGCGAACATCACACATTACGGATCAATACCCAGATCTCAAATAAACGCTTGTGGTCTGAGCTTTTTTACCGGCCTTTTTTTGGGGCTTCGGTTTTTGATTCACGTATTGAGGATGGCAATACGGCTTCAATCTTTAAACGATTAAAGTCACCTGAACGCTTCACTGGCGGACAAACGGTGCATTAGATGTGAGTAACTTTCACTGTCACGCAGCTTGAAGATCATCCCTTCCATTAAGATAGAGCGTCTTGATACGGAATTATCATCGTATCTTTGCTTTATGTGCAGATCCAATGCATCAACGTTGTAGCCTGAATGCGACTTCAGGGTGCGACTAATCTGATGTGTATCAGTTTACGTTTAAAAACCAACTTGAGGTTGGCGACATATTTTTTAGGGCAAACTGATTTATGTACATAAGTACAATTAAACGCAACAGTTTGCTTTTTTGCCGATATAATAAGCCTTCGGCGTCGGCATATTCTTTAGGGACCTTTCCGTATTTAATGTGAATGGTGAAATTTAATGTTGAGCTTCAAAAATATTGAAGTGATTAAATTTTTTCACACTAACAGTGGTATCCGTGTGCTGACTATATCAAACCTTGCATCATCTGCCTATGGGTTAAGCTTATGTTTCTTGTGTAAAGCATAGCCTAAGTGATCAGTTTTTAATCAATTTTAGTATTTTTTTGGGTCATAGTAACTGTATGAATTCTACGCAAGAATGGCAAAGTGTCACTTGGTTTGAAGTGGACGAGCATCAATCAGGCCAACGCATCGATAATTTTTTATTTTCCCGGCTTAAAGGTGTGCCTAAAAGTCGTATTTATCGTTTGATGCGTGAAGGACAAGTTCGGGTCAATAAAAAGCGTATCAAAGCGGAAACGAAACTTGCAATTGGCGACCAAATTCGCGTTGCGCCCATTCGTTATGAGCCTAAAGATGAAACGCCGGTACCGGTATCGGACAAAGTGGCTCAAAGCCTGCTCAGCCGTGTGGTTTATGAAGATGAAGGCCTGATGGTGGTGAATAAACCTTCAGGGATTGCCGTGCACGGTGGTAGTGGCGTGGCCTATGGTCTGATTGAAGGTTTACGCGCAGCAACCGGCAAGAAATATCTGGAACTGATTCATCGTATTGACCGTGATACTTCCGGCCTGGTGATGATCAGTAAAAAGCGCAGTACTTTAAAAACCCTGCAAGATTTACTGCGTGAACACAAAATTAAAAAAACCTATGCGGCGATTGTGAAAGGCAATGTCGTGATCGATCGTCAACTGATTGATGCACCTTTACACCGTTATGAGCTTGCCAATGGCGAGCGTCGTGTATGCGTCTCTAAAGAAGGTAAAGAGTCTAAAACGCAGTGGAATGTGGCTGAGCGCTTTATGCATGCAACGCTTGTCTATGCATCGCCGCTTTCAGGTCGTACCCATCAGATTCGTGTACATGGTTTAAGTATTGGTCATCCTTTAATTGGCGATGAAAAATATGGTCATGAAACTGCATACAAAGGTCCGAAAGCACGTCGTTTATGTTTGCATGCATTGCGTCTGGAAATTCCGGGTTATGAAACCATTGAAGCGCCATTGCCTGAAGACATGCAGAGTCTGGTGGCACAGTTACGTGCACAGAAGAAAGATAAAGAACCGGTTTTAACGGATCGTGACCAAGACTGAAGTTCTTCTCTCAAGCAGCGGGAGTATTCGATGAGTAGTCCCGTCACCCAAGAGTAATTAAAAAAATTTATGATGTAAAAACGATATGCAATGGCGACATCCATGTCGCCATTGCATGGCAGATATTTGTTTTGAATTTTCTCTGAAAATTTTATTCCTCTTTTGTGGGTAAAGAGATCGACCGAGATATTTAAAGATAAATGCTAGGTTTTGCATTGAATCAAATATTGGATTAATTCATGAAAAAAGCGGTAGAACTTGTCATTTTCGATTGGGATGGCACTTTATTTGATTCAGTCGGTCAGATTGTTGACAGCCTAAAATTTGCTGCCATGCAATTTCAGCAACCCTTAACGCATGAAGCTGCGAAAAGCATCATTGGTTTAGGTCTACCGGAAGTCGCGCAAGTGTTATTTCCAGAGGTGCCTGAATTGCACGCTGATATTTTGCAATGTTATGCGACTCACTATGTTGAAAACTCGAAAGGTGATGCATGGTTTGAGGGTGTGGCGGAATTGTTGAATGATCTAATGCAGCAGGGGGTAAAACTTGCGGTTGCCACCGGGAAAAGCCGTAAAGGTTTAGACCGTGTGTTAAGTCAAACCCAGAGTCATGCGCTTTTTGTCGTGACCCGTGCAGCAAGTGAAACCAAATCTAAACCTGATCCTCTGATGCTGGCAGAAATTTTGCACATTACCGGTGTCAATGCTGAAAATGCGATTATGGTCGGTGATACATCTTATGACTTGGAAATGGCACAAAACATTGCCATGCCACGTATTGGGGTGAGTTATGGGGTGCATACACCTGAAACGCTGGCCCAATATAATCCGCTTGCCATTGCAGAGGATGTCGCAAGTCTGCATCAGGTGCTCTTAAATCAGGTGAATTTAAAACAGGCAGTTTAAGATCCATCGGATGCTCAAAAGGGTGATTTCAAATCACCCTTTTTTATACGTATTAAATTCTAAATTAACTTATTGAATTCTAAATTTTTGCACATCAGGTTTGTGGTTACCCCAACCGGTCCAGTAATTGACCACAGTGACGGTTTTATTTTGGATACTCATAATTTTATAAAGATCATTACGCGGCGGTGAAATTTCATTGGGACGAATGACTTCAGTCATCATAAAAATTTCTGGTGTAATCCAGCTAATACGCCATGCATCGGTATTGGAGTAGCCACGACTACATTCCATTTCATTTTGCCAGGCCGCAGCGGTTGCTTGAGGATTAAATTTTAGTCCTGCACAACTTGCGCCATTTAAAATTAAATATTTGTTTTTGAGTTGGTTTTGATAATCTTGTGCAAAGGCTGTATGACATAAAGGGGTGAGTAAAGCCGTTAACAACAGTGTTCTGATTTTCATTGCTAATATTTTAAGTCCTTGTTTTTAATTATTTAAAAATATCATGTTGATTGAACAATGAATATGTCGTTTTTACCCAAAATACAGCGATACTCTCATCTTTTAGTCGTAGGCGGGATTGATTGTTAAAATGAATCACCTGTATTGCAGAGCTGCTGACTCGGATATCATGCAATATCTAGGCTAAGTGCTTTGTATCAATCAAAAAAGTAGAATTCCTTTTATAGGTAATAGCTATTGTAAAAAATAAAATAAGTATTGGCATAAAAAGCGCATTTTTTAGATTCTAAATCAGTTTATACATATACACGTTTTTCCAAGATGGGCAGCACCGATTTGCTGATCGGTTTGATCATTTGCATAGAATTTTTCTGATTGTTCATTCCATTTCCATCGATCACGGTATAAGTCCAATTTTTTGCAGTTTAAGGAAACATTGATGTCGAATTCTGCTGTTGTTGAATCAGTCGCCTTAGCGCTTAGAGAAGCTGAGTTGTCACAAACTGCGATTGCACCGATTCGCCCGCAACTGGGTGGTGAAAGTGCGGATGTAGATATTGCCTACGCAGTTCAAGAAGTAAATACCCAACGTGCCCTAAGCGAAGGACGTCGTTTAGTCGGCCGCAAAATCGGTTTGACTTCAAAAGTTGTACAAGCTCAACTCGGTGTAGATCAGCCTGACTTCGGGATGTTGTTTGCAGACATGTCGTATGGGGATGGCGAAGCAATTCCGGCAGGTCTCTTGATTCAGCCTAAAGTTGAAGCAGAAATCGCATTGGTGATTAATAAAGATCTTACTAAAGAACATCATACCTATGCAGACATTATCAGTGCGACTGAATATGCCTTGCCCGCGGTAGAAGTGGTGGATAGCCGTATCGAAAACTGGAAAATCTCACTGATTGATACTGTTGCCGATAATGCCTCTTCAGCGGCTTTTGTTTTGGGTTCACGTCCAGTGAAACTTGAAAACCTGGATTTGGTGAACTGCAAAATGACCATGACCCGTAGTGATGAAGTGGTCTCTCAAGGTGTAGGTAAAGCCTGCCTTGCAAATCCATTAAACGCTGCGGTTTGGCTGGCGGATGAAATGGTTCGTCGTGGTCGTCCACTGTTGGCGGGTGACATCGTATTGACCGGTGCATTGGGTCCAATGGTTGTTGCACACACGGGTGATGAATTTAAAGTTGAAATTGAAGGCTTTGGTTCTGTTGTTGCTGCATTTGCTGCTGAATAAGTCTGTATTTTAAGAGAGTACGTTAATGAAAAAGATTAAATGTGCATTAATCGGTCCGGGTAATATCGGTACAGATTTGCTTTACAAACTTCAACGTAGTGAAGTTTTAGAACCTGTATGGATGGTGGGGATTGACCCGACTTCTGAAGGTTTGGCGCGTGCAGCGAAAATGGGTATCAAAACCACTGCTGAGGGTGTGGACGGTTTATTGCCACACGTTTTAGCAGACAATATTCAAATTGCTTTTGATGCAACTTCTGCATATGTACATGCTGAAAACAGCCGCAAGTTGAATGACCTTGGCGTACAAATGATTGACTTGACGCCTGCAGCGATTGGTCCATTCTGCGTACCGCCAGTAAATCTGGAAGCTTTGCTTGAACAAGGTGAATTACCGAATGTAAACATGGTGACATGTGGCGGTCAGGCAACCATTCCTATGGTGGCAGCGATTTCACGTGTTCAAGCTGTGAACTATGGTGAAATCATCGCAACGGTATCCACGAAATCGGTTGGTCCGGGTACACGTAAAAACATTGATGAATTTACACGTACCACTGCGGGTGCAATTGAGCAAGTAGGTGGCGCGAAACAAGGTAAAGCCATCATCATCATCAACCCTGCAGAGCCACCATTAATGATGCGTGACACTGTGCACTGTCTTGTTGAAGGCGAACCTAATCAAGCTGCAATCACAGCATCTGTGCATGCCATGATTAAAGAAGTTCAAAAATATGTACCAGGTTACAAACTTGTAAATGGTCCAGTATTTGACGGCAACCGTGTTTCGATGTTCCTGGAAGTGGAAGGTTTGGGTGATTACTTGCCTAAATATGCCGGTAACCTGGACATTATGACTGCAGCTGCTGCACGTACTGCAGAAATGTTTGCAGAACGTCTCATTGCTAACCAAGCAGCGCAAGCTGAAGCAGAAGCTTAAGGAGCAGACCATGTCAAAAATTATTATTAATGATATGACGTTACGTGATGGTATGCACCCAATGCGCCATCAAACTACACCAGAGCAAATGGTTGCAATTGCAACTGCACTTGATGATGCTGGTGTGCCTTTAATCGAAGTAACACATGGTGACGGCTTAGGCGGTAACTCTGTGAACTACGGTTTTGCAGCTGCAACGGATGAAGAATATTTAACAGCGGTTATTCCAAAGCTTAAACAAGCCAAAGTATCTGCACTGTTAATTCCGGGTATTGGTACGGTTGACCATTTAAAAATGGCTCACGATGTAGGTGTAGCAACCATTCGTGTTGCAACCCACTCTACAGAAGCTGACGTTTCTGAACAGCACATTACTGCTGCGCGTAAACTGGGCATGGACACTGTGGGCTTCTTGATGATGGCACACATGGCTTCTCCAGAAAAACTTCTCGAAGAAGCTCAAAAAATGGTGTCTTACGGTGCAAACTGTATCTATGTCACTGACTCTGCGGGTTATATGTTGCCGAATGACGTAACTGACCGTGTGGGTATTTTACGTGCCAACTTGGCTTCAGACATCGAAATCGGTTTCCATGGTCACCATAACTTGGGTATGGGCGTTGCGAACTCTGTGTCAGCGGTTCAAGCGGGTGCAACTCGTGTCGATTTGGCATCTGCCGGTTTAGGTGCAGGCGCAGGTAATACGCCACTTGAATTGTTTGTTGCGGTTGCTAACCGTATGCAAATGGAAACAGGTGTGGACTTGTTCAAAGTTCAGGATATTGCTGAAGAACTGATTGTTCCAATGATGCAGCAACCGATTCGTGCCGACCGTGATGCAGCAACTTTAGGTTATGCAGGTGTTTACTCATCATTCCTGTTGTTTGCTAAACGTGCTGAAGCGAAATATGGTGTTTCTGCTCGTGAAATTCTGATGGAATTGGGTCGCCGTGGTACGGTGGGTGGTCAGGAAGACATGATTGAAGACTTGGCATTGACCATGTCTAAAGCCAAAGAAGCTCAAGCTTAATTTTAAAATTTTTCTTTTAAATTAAGTGCTAAAAAGCACCCCATTGAGGGTGCTTTTTTTATGGCTAAACATTGCTATTTATAGATAAAAAATATCATGAAATATATAAAATATATTAAAATAATCAATTATTTAAGATGCTTTAAAAACTGCTTAAACCTAAAAACGATTAATAAGAAAAATTTAACGCCCAAAAGCTGATATTTTCTTAAAAATAAACAAGAGAACAAGGCTTTAAGAATAATGAAATAAATTTAGGGCAAAATATCTTATTGCTTAAAGTTCTTAACAATCGTTGATGGCGAATCTTAAAAAATAAAAAAGCCGGATGAATGCGCTTAATCTTAATACTCTGGTCTGATTTTTTTTGGCTGCATTGTTGAGCATGATGGTGTCATAGCTTAATTTGATCACTGGGAATGAGCCATGCGTCGTCAAACACTATGGATAGCAATCTGTGTTGCTGCTGCAACACTAGGTACAACTGCAACGAATGCAGAATTTATCGACGATAGCCAAGTCCAATTAAAATTCAAAAATTTCTATCTTGACCGTCAGATTGCAGCAACACCAGATAAAAACTGGGGTTCATGGTCACAAGGGATTACCCTGGATGCGAAGTCCGGCTATCAAGATATTGGTGGCGGTGTACAAGTTGGTGCAGATCTTCTTATTCAGCATGCGTTCCGTTTGAATGGTCGTGACAATAATCCTGACTGGGTTTTACCGCATGAAGGACCGGGCAAAGGGCAAAAAGATAATTTTGGTAAAGTGGGTGCGACCTTAAAAGCCAAGGTTTCACAAACTGAATTGAAAGTCGGTGAATTACTGCCGGTATCTCCAGTATTGGTCTTCGATCCATCACGTCAGTTGCTGACGACTTTTAGCGGTGCATGGTTAGAATCTAAAGACATTAAAGATACCAAGTTAACCCTTGCTTATATTGATGGCATTAACAACCGTTATGATAATCAGTTTCGTGATTTAACCAAGTTCAATCCGGGTGCAGGTCAGTTTGATACGGGTAAAACTGCCGACGGTATGTATATCGCAGGTGTAGATCATCAATTCAACAAAGAGATTGGTGCAAGCTACTGGTATGCAGATGTAAAAGACATCTACCAGCAGCATTATGTCGGTGCGAATTACAAAACCACATTAGGTGAAAAAGCTAAATTAGACAGCCATATCCGTTACTTCGATAACTCGGAGTCAGGTGACAAGCTGTATGGTCCAATTGATAACCAGGCATTATCTGCAGGTGCAAAAGTTAATTACGGCGCACACACAGTCGGGTTGGGCTATCAGCAAATGTTTGGCGAAACAGCATTCCCGACATTGGGTGGCTGGGTGCCACAGCCTTACCTTGTAAACTGGGGTGTAGCAACCTTCACCAATGCGAATGAAAAATCATGGGGATTCACCTATGGTTATGACTTCTCTGAATTGGGTGCGAAAGGTTTAAATGCTACTGCAGTGTACTTCATCGGTTCAGATGCAGATGTGAAAACATCTCCAACGACTACTTTGAAAGACCAAAAGTCTGATGAGCTGAATTTGATTGTGAACTACACAGTGCCTGAAGGTAAGTTGAAAGGTTTAGGCTTCCAAGCGATGTATATTGATGCTGACTATGACTGGAAAAGCGACCTTAAGGAATATCGTGTAGCAACTACCTATACCTATAAGTTCTAAATCATTGCATGAAAAAAGAGCGACTGTTGATCAGTCGCTCTTTTTTTTGAGCTCACAATATTTTGGCTTGAAATACCTTAAGCAAATTATGGGTATGATTTTATTTTAATTGCATAAAAACAAAGACATAAATAATCGTTTTTTTATAGGATTTGATCGTAAATTTGTATCAGTTTGCAGGTCTTGAACGGTTAATATAAAGATGTAAAAAGTCATTTTAATGAGTCAACTTGACGTCGAATTCTTGTAATAGAGGGACACGCAAGCGAAAGACTGTAAGAGGAATCCATATGAGCACTGTTCAAATCCCTGACTATCAAACAGATCCATTCTTTGGCTTAGAAGACAAATGGATTGAAACCGCTGAAGGCGAGTTGACGCATTACCACGAAATTGGTGAAGGTACACCTATTCTATTTTTACACGGTTCAGGTACAGGCGTATCTGCTGCTGCAAACTGGTGGTTAAACTTGCCACAAATTGGTGAGCAAGCACGTTGTATCGCAATTGATACCATCGGTTATGGTCAAAGTGTGGTTGCACCAGGTACAGCTTATGGTATCCGCGCTTGGGTTGATCATGCAATTCGTACTTTAGATGCTTTAGGGATCGAAAAAACCTGGTTAGTTGGTAACTCTTTGGGTGGCTGGTTAGCATTCCAGATGGCACTTGATTACCCTGAACGTGTTTTGGGTATCGTGTCTATGGGTACTGGTGGTGCGAAACAGACTGCTGCACTTAAAGCTCATGCAAATCCGGTACTTACTGAAGAAGGCATCAAGAAAACCTTGTCTATGTTTGTGGTGAACAAAGACTTGATCACTGATGAACTGGTTAAAGTACGTTTTGATTCTGCGAAAAACGATTACGCGTCTGACCGTCTGATGGATGTGGTTGGCGCACGTGACCGTGACCGTTTCGAATTCCCGCTTGATTTCGAAAAAATGAAAGAAATCAAAGTTCCTGTACTTTTGATTCATGGCGTACAAGACGTGGTGATTCCTGTGTCTCGTTCATGGGATATATTGAACATTGTTCCACATGCTGATGCACACATCTTCAGCCAATGTGGTCACTGGTCTCAAGTTGAAAAATCTGAAGAATTTAATACGGTAATTAAAAATTATTTAACAGCTCGTGGTGTTTAATCACGCTGTATGAATACAATGAAAAAGGATGGCGACAGTCATCCTTTTTTTATGCCTTTAATTAAGTCCTAACAATTAAGTGCTAATAAAGTTAGCTGTCACATTGATACTGATGGCCAAAATGGTGGTGTTAAATCCATACGCCAACAGCAAGTGTAAAGTGTTTAATACCCGCATAGATTGGGTGGTAATCGAGACATCCGCTGTTTGCGCTGAAGTTCCTACGACATAACTGAAATACAGAAAGTCAGGATATGTCGGCTGTGGTGATTTGGGAAAATCCAGTCCGCCATCTTTATGTTTTTCCAATGCCAGATAAAAGTCATGGGCATAATGAATCGCAAAGATGGTATGCATAAAAAACCAAGCAGAACTAATGGTGAGGATGGATAAGATTAAGTGACCTGTTCGAATGGTGGTATCTGCGGGTAAATGATTAATTTCAATAACGATGGCAATGAAACACATGATTAAAGTCATGATCACCAGGAGTAAAATCAGCCATTTACTGGCATCTTGTTGTCGTGCTCGTTGCAAAATATTGGTATGTTCTGTATGCCATAATTGCTTTAGGGTTAACAATAAATAGCCATAAATCGCGATATTCCAGCTGATTAAAAGACAGGTAGACCAGCCCCATGGGGTCAGCCAGTGCAAAAAATAATAGAAAATAGCGATGGCAGGAAAAGTAAAAAAGAAATAAGGGTGGTATCGAACACCTACTTTTATACGATGCAGCGGGTCTATTTGCATAATTTTCCCTATATTGGTCTTTATTTTTTACAAATATTTTAAAAAAGGTTGTGCTGGGCTTATTAGACTTAAGTTGTAATTTTCTAATTATGAGATATTTTTATAAATGATTGAAAGAAAAGTTATACGTTATTTCCCATAATGAGGGGCTTTAAAACGGTGAATTTTTATAAGACTTCAGTCTAATGTGAGAGAAAAATAATCAAAATGGTGCAAAAAAAGACACCATTATTTTTCTGATAAATAATGGTGTGCTCAATTGAAAAAAGTGAATGTGTAAAAAATTGATCAATCGCGATTGATATTCAGATAAAACACTCGGGTCAGTAATTCAATAAATTTCTGTACAGCGACAGAGCTACTGTTTTTGTGGTAACTCACATAAAGGTCGAGATAAGGAAGCTCAACATCTAGCGTACGAATGACAGAATTACTGGTGGTCAAGGGTGCAACATAACCCGGCAGAATGGTACAACCTAGTCCCATGCCTACAGAGTTGATGTTAAACAAGATGTTGTCTGCTTTTTGCACAATGTTGAATTCAATTCCATTGGCTTTGGCAAAATCCAGAATCGCGTTGTGTAGCGTTAAAGACTGTTCAGCAGCAGGAATAATAAAATCGATCCCATTCAATGCCTTAACTGGAATGCGCTCATACTTCGCCAAAGGATGGTTTTCTGGCAAAATAAAGATAAGTGGTTCACGTAAAACAAATAAACTTTCTATTTCATCACTATTGGAATTGTGTCGGGTAAACGTGACATCCAGTTCACCTTTCTTCAATAGTTTCATCTGCTCATTGTTGTTCAGACTGAGCAATTCAATTTTTAAATCCGGGTTTTGCACACGTAAATTCGGTAGTACATAGGGGAAAATTTTCATTTCCGCCACAGGTACAAAACCAATACGCAGCATTTGCTGTTTGGCTTGCGAGACTTGACGTGCCATGGCAATGGCTTTGTCTGCCTGTGCCAGCGTCAAACGGGCTTGTTCTAGAAATACCGCGCCTTCTTCCGTGAGTTCAACTTTCCGTTTGGTACGATAGAGCAGTTGTACGCCTACATCTTCTTCAAGGTCTTTAATTTGCTGACTTAAAGAAGGTTGGGCGGTATAAAGCTTTAACGCAGCTTTACTAAAGTTCAGTTCTTCTGCAACGGTGATAAAATATCGAAGATGTCGTAATTCCATATAACCAGTCCAATGAGTAATCCAAAAAATGTCTTACTATAATTTGGAGGAAGTATAATCTATAAACAACTATTCCGTGAAGATGATTCTGCCATTTAGAAAATAAATGGTCTTGCATTTTTCATGACGATTTTAATATAGGAAATAACACTACTAATAATCCATAAAATATCTTAATTGAAACAAAAAAAATATTTCACTAAAAGCCGCTATAAAACCATTATCCACTAAAAGTTGAGTCTATTTACTTTGTGCCGTTACTGGTCACAGGAGAGCTTTTCATGAGTGGAAAAATTGATGTGCGCGAAATCGACGCTTTAGTCGATGCACAAAATGGACGTATCTCACCGTCGATCTATACAGACCCGGATCTATACGAATTAGAACTTGAGCGTGTCTTCGGTCGTACCTGGTTGTTCCTTTGCCATGAGAGCCAAATTCCTAAGGCTGGTGACTTCTTCAATACCTACATGGGTGAAGATCCAATTATTGTGGCACGTCAAAAAGACGGCTCAATCAAAGCATTTTTAAACCAGTGCCGTCACCGCTCTATGCGTGTGAGCTTTGCAGACTGTGGTAATACGCGTGCATTCACTTGCCCATACCACGGCTGGTCTTACGGTATTGACGGTTCATTGAAAGACATCCCGCTTGAAGAGCGTGCTTTCCCGCAAGGCGCATGCAAAGAAAAATGGGGTCTGGTTGAAGTGAACCGTGTTGAGTCTTACAAAGGCTTAATCTTTGCTTGCTGGGATGAAACCACACCTGACTTGATCGAATACATGGGTGACATCGCTTGGTATCTTGATGGTGTTCTTGACCGTCGTCCAGGTGGTACTGAAATCATCGGTGGTGTGCACAAGTGGGAAATCGAATGTAACTGGAAATTTGCAGCTGAACAGTTTGCATCTGACCAATATCACGCATTGTTCTCTCACGCATCTGCAATCCAGGTTTTGGGTGCGAAACCAGATGACGAATCGACCAAGAAATTAGGTGCTGCTCAAACGGCTCGCCCAGTTTGGGAAACGGCTAAAGACGCGATCCAGTACGGTTCACGTGGTCATGGTTCAGGCTTCTTCTTTACAGAAAAACCAGATGCTAACGTTTGGGTAGACGGTGAAGTTGCCAACTACTTCCGTGAAACTTTTGAGGAAGTGAAAGAACGTCTGGGTGAAGTTCGTGCACTGCGTCTTGCAGGTCACAACACCATGTTCCCGACACTGTCTTGGTTGAACGGTACTGCAACTCTTCGCGTATGGCACCCACGTGGTCCAAACAAAACTGAAGTGTGGGCATTCTGTATTGCCGATGCTGAAGCTTCGCAAGAAGTGAAAGAAGCATTTGAACGTTCTGCAACTCGTGCCTTCGGTCCAGCTGGCTTCCTAGAGCAAGATGACTCTGAGAACTGGATTGAAATCCAAAAAGTTTTACGTGGTTATAAAGCACGTAATAATCCACTCATTATGGAAATGGGCTTGGGTAACGAGAAAAAACGTGAAGATGGTATCCCAGGGATTACCAACTACATTTTCTCTGAAACTGCAGCACGTGGTATGTACCGCCGTTGGGCAGATTTATTGATCCATGAAAAATGGGAAGACGTAGAAAAAGCAGCTGACGAATACGAGAAGGAGCTAATGAAATGAGTCAGATCAGTTTAGAACTTCATCATCAAATTAGTCAGTTTCTATATCGCGAAGGCAAAGCACTAGACGACTGGAAATTCCGTGATTGGCTGGATATGTTGGCGGAAGATATTTCTTATACGCTGCGTACCACGCCAAATGCACAAACCCGTGACCGTCGCCGTTCAGTTGAACCACCGACGACTTGGGTATTTAACGACACCAAAGATCTTTTAGAACGTCGTGTTGCGCGTCTTGAAACCGGTATGGCTTGGGCTGAAGAGCCTCCATCACGTACTACTCACATGGTGAGCAACGTGATTGTAGAGCCAACTGAAGTTGAAGGCGAATACGACGTGTACGTAACGTATTTGTTATACCGTACGCAAAAAGAGAAAGACGTAACGATTTACTGTGGTAAGCGTCACGACAAGATCCGTAAAGTTGAAAGTGATTTGGGCTTCCAGATTTTCAACCGTAAAATTACGTTAGATCAAGTGACCTATAACTCACACAACCTGAGTGTATTCTTCTAATGAATAAGATTTTTGTTTGCCAAGTTGATGAATTGGACGAAGGCGAAGCGCTAAAAGTAGATTGCGGCGTAAACGGTATTGAAGCACTTGCAGTGTTCAACAATGGCGGAGAGTTCTTCGCCATGAATGACCGTTGTTCACATGGTAATGCTTCTATGTCTGAAGGTTATCTTGAAGATGATGGTACGGTTGAATGCCCATTGCATTCAGCACGTTTCTGCTTGAAAACAGGTGAAGCTTTATGTCTACCTGCAACTGATCCAATCAAAACTTTCCCTGTGATTGTTGAAGATGGTCAATTGTTCGTAGAGATGGCAGGAGAGTAATCATGGGTTGGCTAGAAGGCGAAGTTGCACTTATCACTGGTGGCGGTTCAGGTCTGGGTTGGGCTTTAGTTGAGCGATTCCTTGAAGAAGGTGCGCAGGTTGCAGTATTGCAACGTTCACAAGCTAAAGTGGATGCTTTGAAAGAACACTTTGGTGACAAGATTGTTGCAATCGCTGGTGATGTTGCCAACTATGAAGACAATGTCCGTGCTGTTCAAGCGACCGTTGAGCGTTTTGGTAAGCTTGACTGTTTCGTGGGTAATGCCGGCATCTGGGATCACTACGCTGATATCGTGAATACCTCTGGCGAGCAGCTGGAAAAAGCCTTTGATGAAATCATGGGCATTAACACCAAGTCGTTAATTCTTGGTGCCAAAGCTGCGCTGGATGAGTTAGTGAAATCTGAAGGTTCAATCATCTTCACATTGTCTAACTCTGCATTGTATTCAGCGGGTGGTGGTCCAGTCTACACCGCATCTAAACATGCGGGCGTGGGCATCATGAAAGAACTTGCTTATGAACTTGCACCGAAAGTGCGAGTCAATGCAGTTGCCCCATCAGGCATGAACGTGAATATCAAAGGTGCAGCGTCGTTAGGTCAGGAAAATCTTGGTCTGCTGGATGCACGTGATCCTGAGAAAATTGCCCGTGGCATGCCGTTGAATTTCTTACCAGAACCTGAAGATATGACTGGTTCTTATGTATTGCTGGCGTCTCGTGCCAATAACCGTCCGCTGACTGGTGTTTTAATTAACGCTGAATGTGGTTTGGGTATTCGTGGTTTACGTCAGCCGCGTGCAGGTTTCTTTGAAGACTAAATCTTTAAAGAGTTAAAGCGTTTAAATACAAAGAACTATACTCGGCAGCCTTTTGGCTGCCTTCCGTTTAGGAGTCAAACATGGCCGTTAAACTTATTTGTGCCTCACACAGCCCATTAATGGAATTTGCTTCGCCACAACGTGTAGAACAGGAAACCAATGTTCGTGCCGCGTTTGAGAAAATGGCAGCTGAAGTCAAAGCCTTTGATCCAACTTTAATTATTACTTTTGGACCCGACCATTTTAACGGTTTCTTTTACGACTTAATGCCAAGTTTCTGCGTGGGTATTCGTGCCACAGCCGCAGGCGACTGGAATTATGGTGCAGAGAACAACAAGATTAATGTGCCTGAAGATACAGCGCTTGCCCTTGTGCGCTGCGTATTGGATGAAGGGGTAGATGTTGCCTATTCTTACCGCATGCAGGCCGATCATGGGGTGACTCAACCTTTGCATTTCCTGTGCGAGGGTCAACTCGATCGTTATCCAACGATTCCGGTATTTATTAATGGTGCAGCAGCGCCTATGCCAACCACGAAGCGTACAGTGGCTTTAGGTCGCGCGATTGGTCAGTTCATCAAATCTTTAAATCTTGAAAATGAACGTGTTCTTATTTTAGGAACAGGTGGTCTTTCGCATGATCCACCAACACCACAAATGGGTTCTGTTCCGCCTGAAGTGGAAGAATTCCTGATTTGTGGTCGTAATCCTAGTCCTGAAGCACGTACAGCACGTCAAGCGAAAGTCATTGCAGTCGGTCAAAAACTGGCAGCAGGGGATACCTCTGTTGCAGTGCCTTTAAATGCTGAATGGGATATCGCATTACTTGAAACCTTCAAGAATGCCGATTTCGCAGCGATTGAAGCGATGACTGAAGCTGAAATCCGCCGTGAAGGTGGCCGTGGTGGTCAGGAAGTTCGTTCATGGATTGCAGCCTTTGCAGCACTCTCTGAATTGGGCGAATACGAAATGACGACTCAGGTCTATGAAGCAATCAGTGAATGGATTGCAGGCTTCGGCATTGTATCTGCAGAATTAAAAGGGTAAAGCACATGAGTAACATCGAAACCATCGTTATTGTTGGAGCTGGTCAAGCCGGTGCGAGCGCCATTTTGGAACTTCGTGGCAACAAGTATGAAGGCAAAATCATTTTGGTGGGTGATGAAACTCATCTTCCTTATGAACGTCCGCCTTTATCTAAAGATGTGATCTTAAAACCTGAAGAAACCAAGATTGAAATTCTGTCAGAACAGAAACTGGCTGATTTGAATGTTGAAGTGATTCGTGGCAATGGTGTGGTGAAAATCAACGCGGAAGCACACAGCATTGAACTTAAAAATGGCGATGTGATCAGCTACAACAAGTTGCTGCTTGCAACCGGTGGAGCAGCACGTCGTTTACCGAACTTCGATGCTTTGGGTAAACACGTTTATACCTTGCGTAACCTTGAAGATTCACAAGCACTGGTTCCTGTGCTTCAAGCCGGTCAACGTATCTTGCTCATCGGTGGCGGTGTGATTGGTCTTGAACTTGCGTCATCTGCACGTTTCAAAGATTGCCAAGTGACTGTGATTGAACAGGGTCCAATGGTGATGGGTCGTTGTTCTCCACGTATTCTGAGCGAATTCCTGCTTGAACAGCACCGTGCCAAAGGTGTGGACGTTCGTCTTGAAACCAAGATTGCAGATTGTCGACTTGATGGCGAAGAAGTGGTTGTTACTCTCGAAGGTGGCGAAGAACTTCGCGCTGATGCTGTAGTTTACGGGATCGGGATTGTGCCCAATGCTCAGCTTGCAGTGGCTGCAGGTTTGGATGTTGATGTTGCGATTAAAGTCAATGAAAACTGCCAGACTTCAAATGCTGATATTTATGCAGCAGGCGATGTGGCAACTCAACTTCGTGCAGATGGTCAATACCGTCGTGTGGAGACTTGGGAAAATGCCAACCTTCAAGCCGGTATTTTCGCACGTCACGTGATGGGCGTTGAACATCCAAAAGCCAATCCAGCTTGGTTCTGGACTGACCAACTGGATATCAATTTCCAGTTTGTCGGTGATATGGCTGCGGCTCAATGGCTGGTTCGTGGTGAAATGGATGCAGCCAAAGGTGCAGACAATTCATTCGTGATGTACGGTGTGACGGATGGTCAAATCGTTGCTGGTATTACCGTTAATGCTGCGAAAGAAATGCGTCATTTGAAAAAAATGATCAGCAAAAATACTGCTTTCGAAGCTGAAAAACATTTAGATTTGGCACAAGATTTACGCAAGATTGCTTAAGTTTTAGTTTGCTCAATCCGGAACAGACCTTTGCTTTGCTCAGGTCTGTTTTTTATGCGCGAAACTTGATGAATTTATCAAAAATTAAACCTTCATCTCAGAATGAATTCGCTATACGCTATTTCCGAAGTTGCTGATCCAGAACTTCTTGGCCTCGTTTAGGAGACTTATGAGTTCTTCATCTTCATTGCCGGTGACGGCAAGTATTTATGCCTTACTGGTTCTGATTTGGGCGACTACACCACTGGCGATTGTGTGGAGTGTGCAGGAAGTCCATCCAATGTGGGTGCTGATTATCCGTTACTTCGGGGCATCCATCATTGCGCTGTTTTTATTGAAGCTGATGCGTGATCCGTTGCCATTTGATCAGACTTCCATGAAAAGTTATCTGGCGGGGAGCTTAAATTTAATTGGTGCACAGCTGTTTATTTACCTTGCGGCGAACTATTTAACTTCGGGTTTAATGGCCCTGATTTTCGGTTTTTCACCACTCATTGCAGGCTTAATTGGACACGTCATTCTCAAAACCCAAAAGCTAATCGGGTTGCAATGGCTGGGTATGGCAATTGCCGTTTCAGGTTTAAGCTTTGTTTTTGCCGATTCTGCCGACAGCAAGATTAATCCGATTGGTGTGGTATTGATGCTGATCAGTATGGTGTCTTATATCAGCTCGATCTTTTGGGTCAAACAGATTAATGCACCATTAAGTCCAATGTCACAAGCCACCGGTTCACTAATCATTTCAGCGCTAGGCTCGTTGTGTTTATTGCCTTTTATCTGGCAACACATCCCAACTCAAATGCCGGGCATGCACACCATCATCGGTTTTGTGTTTACCATGATCATGTCTTCGATTGTGGCAATGCTGTGTTACTTCTGGCTGATTCGCCGTCTGGCAGCTTCTACTGTATCGCTAAGTAATGTAATGACGCCAATCATTGCTCTGGTACTAGGTGCAACCTTAAATCATGAGCATATCAGCCCGAATGCTTTCATCGGCATTGCAGTAGTGATGTTCGGGATTATGATGTACTTCTGGAAAGAATGGCGCGAGCAGTATTTTTCTAAACTCTAAATCCATCTCGGAAAGTATAAAAGGAAGCTTAAGCCTCCTTTTTTTCGCTGTTTAATTTGAGATGCAAAATCGAAAAAGGATTTGCTTTAATATCCATTTTTGGCGGCTATGTGTTTGAACTATTGGAGAATTTCAAAAATAGATTGGTGCTCTAAAGAATACAACAACAAAACGTAAAGAATTTATCGCGACAGTTTGGTTAATATGAAATTGGATATAGAGAAAAATCAAATCGATCTATTTGATAACAATAAATTTAGGACAAACTTGCATGTCTGATTCGAATAAAGTGGTGGTCTATGCAGCTTTGCTTGGTAATTTGGCCATCGCTTTGGTGAAGTTTGTTGCCGCCTATATTACCAACAGTTCGGCCATGCTCAGTGAAGCGATTCACTCGGTTGTCGATACGCTGAATGAAATTTTACTGCTTTACGGCATGAAAAAATCGCAACGCCCGGGAGATGTAAAACATCCCTTTGGTTATGGTCGTGAACTGTATTTCTGGGCGTTTATTGTGGCATTGATGGTTTTTGCATTAGGCGCAGTGGTGTCTATTTATCAGGGCATACAACATGTGCGTCACCCTGAGGAAATGCTCAATCCGACTCTGAATTACATTGTTTTAGGCATCGCGATTTTATGTGAAGGGATATCCTGGTTTGTGGCTTTAAAAGCTTTTCGGAAGATCAAAGGTGAGCAAGGTTACTTCGAGGCTTTTCGTCGCAGTAAAGACCCTACGACCTTCACGGTTTTGTTTGAAGATACCGCAGCTTTATGTGGCCTGTTCATTGCCTTGATCGGAATTTATCTGGCGCATGCTTTAAATATTCCCGAACTGGATGGTGTTGCTTCAATCCTGATTGGGATTGTCTTGGCCGTCTCGGCTATTTTACTGGGACGGGAAACCAAGGGCTTATTACTGGGTGAGTCGGCGGCTCCTGAGTTACGTAATAATATCTTGCTGATTGCCCAGGAAGATGTAGCGGTGCTCTCTGCCAATGGCGTGTTGACTGAACAGATGGGGGCACATCAGGTAGTGGCCTCTTTAAGTCTGGAGTTTGAAGACAACTTGAGTTCTGATGACATTGAAGCTTGCGTCAACAGAATTGAAGCGAAAATTAAACAGATTCATCCTGAAATTGTGGCATTGTTTATTAAACCGCAGACTAAAAAGGTGTGGTTGGAACGTATGAAAGGACGTTTGGAATAAAAACGTGCTATATATGGCGCAATATTCAAAATATCGGATTTTGAATATTTAGGTCAGACTAAGAAATTGAATGTACATGAAGCAAAAGACTGAACAATTACACTTTCAACTCCCCACCCAAGACTGCTGGTCACATATCTGGCGTCAACCCTCATTCAAATTTATGTATTCGAATCACCACAATGGTGAGCGATTCTTGAATATCTTACCGCGTCCTGAAGGGCCTAGACGTGCCGATCTCTTCAAATGGCTGATCACGCGTAAGTCATCCACCTGGAAGATGGATGTAAATAATAATGAGTATGTTGAATCTGCTACGGCGAAACGGGCGATTCCACAAGATCGTCCGGAGGCCAGCATCGACGACTGGCAAGTGTGGTTTGTGGGGCATGCCACTGTACTGTTGCAGATCGGGCCATATAACCTGCTCACCGATCCGGTGTGGGGTGAATATGCCAGTCCTAAGCAGGGCAAAGGTCCAAAACGGGTCATTCCCGCAGGAATTGCCTTGGAAGAATTGCCGACCATTCATGCAGTGCTACTTAGCCATAATCATTATGACCATATGGATTTAGCCACTTTACAGTGGTTGCATGACAAATTTGCCATGCCGATTTATACCGGACTGGGCAATTCATGGTATTTGCCAAAAAGTTTTCAGGTACTGGAAATGGACTGGTGGCAATCATCTTTATTACATGACTTAAAAATTATCTATACCCCTGCACAGCATTTCTCGGGTCGCGGCTTGCGTGATCAGAATCGGGCACTGTGGGGTGGTTTTTCAGTGCTTGCTGGACAAGATCACTGCTTCTTTGCCGGAGATACCGGTTATTCACCGCATTTTAAAGAGATCCAGAGTCGTTTGGGTGCACCGCGTATTTCATTGTTACCGATTGGTTCCTATGAGCCGCGTGAGCTGATGCGCTATATGCATCTGAATCCGCAGGATGCTTTTCAGGCGCATAAGGATTTACATTCCAAATGTTCGTTGGCGGTTCATTATCGAACCTTTCAGCTGACCGATGAAAGTCGCGAACAACCTGAGTTGGATTTAAAAGCAGCGATGAAAAATACCTCCAAATTGATGACACCGTTTATCTGTGTACGCGAAGGGCGACGTTTGGTGGTTTGATTTTTTTAAGCTTGCTGTTTGCTCAAATTTAAAAGTTGAATGGCAAGCATTGAAAGGGCGATCATGGCAATTTCATCACCACTGGATTAAATGCAGTGGTGAGCTGTAAGGGATCTGTAAACATAATAAGCAGTAATAATCCGCTCAGACCTAAAATATTAAGCTGATGGATAAAGGCTGCTTTTTGCCAAATCAGAAAAGTATAGCCAAACATAATTTCAATCATACCCGATAGGGCAACAGCTATTTTCGCTAAATGCAGTTCTAACCCGATCGTTTGCCAAATACCTATTTCAGCACTGGATTGAAATAGAATTTTTGGTATGAGTCCCTGATAAATCCAAAGTACAGCAAGCGTGATCTGAATAAGTTGCAGTGGTCTTTCTAAGGTTGGTTTATGAGTCACGAATAGCGTGCTCCAAAAAATGACTTTTATTTTCAGCGGATGGAAGCAAGCAGTGATCGGTTGTTCCAAAAAGCTGATAGCGATTTAAGGCTACACGTCTGTAGAGAAAATCCCGGATAAAACGTGGAACGAGATAACCTAAATTCATCAGGGAAAATGGCAGGCCGAGATGCTGCATGACTTTAAGCAGTGCAGTTGATTCTGTATAAAGCTGACTATTAAGAATGACTACCATCGTAGTGTAGTGAGTGGTTGACATGCCGTAATGCTGGAGAATTTCTTCCCCTAAAGGGGATTGGGCAGACACTAATTTAAATTTAGATTTTCGATCATGCCTGATTAAAAATTTTGCCCAACCATTGCATATGACACAAATTGCATCAAATAAAATAATGTCATGTTGTTGGATGATGTGCTCAATCTTATTTTGCATAGGTTTAGGTCTTATTTTATTGAGTTATAAGTGACTAGGATGAGTATATATTGTATACAGCTTAATGCTTTGATCATCAGATTGTAAATCCAAAATTTAAAGTCATTTTTAGGGGGATTATCAGTATTGTTGTTGGTCAAAATTATTATCAAACTATGAAAAAATTCTTTTTTTATAGGTACTTTAAATATAGCTTTAGAGATTCGATTGTAACTTTTTAAATTTAAAAAATCTTTTTTTCCTAATATCTTAGATAGAGGAAAACGATGGTTTCTATTTGTAAAATCAGCTTTAGCTAGGCATAAAAAAAGACTATGTTGAAAAGGTAAAATTGCATTTAACGGTTCATGACAATAATCACTTAATGATTCAATTTGGAGCTTAGATATGACAGACGGTTCACAAGCTACAGGCAAATGCCCATTCCATCAACAGGGCGGACATAGCAGTGCGACTAATTCAAATACGAATTGGTGGCCCAATGCTCTAAATCTCGACATTCTTTCCCAACACGACAAAAAAACCAATCCAATGGATCCGGACTTTGATTATGCGAAAGCATTCAATTCACTGGATTTAGAAGCAGTTAAACAAGACCTCCGTGAATTGATTAATAGCAGCCAAGACTGGTGGCCTTCAGACTGGGGCAGCTATATTGGCATGTTCGTACGTACCGCATGGCACTTGGCAGGTTCTTACCGCAAGCAGGATGGTCGTGGTGGTGCGAACACCGGTAACCAGCGTTTTGCGCCATTGAACAGCTGGCCAGATAATGTCAACACCGACAAAGGTCGTCGCCTGCTTTGGCCAATCAAACGTAAATACGGTAATAAAATTTCATGGGGTGATTTGATTATCTTGGCAGGTACAGTGGCCTACGAAGAAGCCGGTCTAAAAACCTTCGGTTTCGGTGGGGGTCGTACTGATATTTGGGCGCCTGAAAAAGACATTTACTGGGGTGAAGAGCGTGAATGGCTCGCACCGACTGAAAACCGTTACGAAAATGATGAAGACCGTTCAACCCTAGACAACCCGCTTGCTGCAGTGCAAATGGGCTTGATCTACGTGAACCCTGAAGGCGTAGACGGCAAGCCTGATCCATTGCGTACCGCCCAAGACATGCGTGTCACTTTTGACCGTATGGGTATGAATGATGAAGAAACCGTGGCATTGACCGCTGGTGGTCATACCATAGGTAAAGCACATGGTAACGGTAAAGCAGAACTTTTAGGTGCTAATGTTGAAAGCGCAGATGTTGAATTTCAAGGTCTAGGTTGGCATAACCCTGAAGGTACAGGCAATGCCGGCAATACCATGGTCAGTGGTCTGGAAGGGGCATGGACCACGCATCCAACCAAATGGGACAACGAATACTTCTATCTCTTGTTCACTTACGACTGGGCATTAACCAAGAGTCCGGCAGGCGCGAACCAGTGGGAACCGACCAACATCAAAGAGGAAGACAAGCCTGTTGATGCGCACAACCCGAATGTACGACGCAACCCGATGATGACAGATGCCGATATGGCACTGAAAGTCGATCCTGAGTACCGCAAAATTTCTGAGCGTTTCTATAACGATCCTGCTTACTTCGCTGAAGTGTTTGCACGTGCATGGTATAAGTTGACTCACCGTGACATGGGACCAAAATCCCGTTACTTGGGTCCTAACGTTCCTGCTGAAGATTTAATTTGGCAAGATCCGATTCCATCTGTGAACTATGTGTTGTCTGAAGCTGAAATTGACGAACTCAAAGCGAAATTGTTAAACAGCGGTTTAACTTCTGCTGAACTCATTAATACCGCTTGGGACAGCGCACGTACATTCCGTGGTTCAGACTATCGTGGTGGTGCAAACGGTGCACGTATCCGCTTGGCACCGCAAAAAAACTGGGTCGGTAACGAACCTGAACGTCTGACTAAAGTGCTGGCAAAACTTGAAGAAATTCAGGCAGGCCTTGAGAAAAAAGTTAGCATTGCAGACTTGATCGTACTCGGTGGTACGGCGGCGGTGGAAAAAGCGGCTCAGGCTGCGGGCGTGGATATTAAGGTTCCATTCCTTGCAGGACGAGGCGACGCAACTCAAGAACAGACTGATGCTTATTCGTTTGAAGATTTTGAACCTAAAGCAGATGGTTTCCGTAACTGGCTGAAAGACGAGTATGTGGTACAGCCTGAAGAAATGTTGTTAGACCGTGCTCAGTTACTGGGTTTAACTGCACCTGAAATGACGGTGCTTGTCGGTGGTATGCGTGTACTGGGTACCAACTACGCTGGCGCCAAAGAAGGTGTGTTTACAGACCGAGAAGGTGTATTAACGAATGACTTCTTTGTGAACCTGACTGACATGAAGTACAACTGGAAACCAGTTGGCAAGAACCATTATCAAATTGTAGACCGTGCGACTAGTGCACCTAAGTGGACTGCAACACGTGTGGACTTGGTGTTCGGTTCTAACTCGATTCTGCGCTCTTACGCAGAAGTGTATGCGCAAGATGATAACAAGGAAAAATTTGTCAAAGACTTTGTTGCCGCTTGGACTAAAGTGATGAATGCAGACCGTTTTGATGTGAAGAAATAATTTGCATTGAGATGTAAAAAAACCGCTCGAAAGGGCGGTTTTTTAATGAAACGTTGAAATGTCATGTAAAATCTGAATTTTTAGCTACTCAGCTTTTTTACAGATTTTAAGACATTGATATTATTTAACTTATATTGCTGTTATTCCCAAGTAGAAATGTCCTACCTAATAACCAAATAGAAATGTCCTATATGGACATTTCCAAGTCAAGCACAGGATTCAGATTTCGTTGTTGAATTGCTGTTTTCTGTGCACGTCTG